>NZ_JBXASW010000073.1:0-28966 GCF_058809745.1 Variovorax sp. MPBD4-3 | reverse complement strand
GCGAAATAAAGGAGGAGGCCGCAGGCCGGGGGACATTCGCGGAGCAAGGTACCCCGTCGGCGTGAGCGCGCCCTGAATGACCCATGGAGCGACAAACATGAGAAGGGATGTTCATCAGTGCTCCTCGTCCGAATGCCCGCTGCGCAAAGAACGCCACAGCAGCACAGGCAGGATGATGGTGAACACGATCACCTCCTTGAAGGAGCTGGCCCAGAAAGAGCCGAAGGCCTCGATCACGCCCACCGCCAGCGCACCGATCAGCGCGCCCGGATAGCTCGCCAGGCCCGCGATCACGCCGGCGACGAAGCCCTTCAGGCCGATGAGGAAGCCCGAGTCGTAGAACACCGTGGTCGTCGGCCCGATCAGCAGCCCCGACAACGCACCGATCAGCGCCGCCATCGCGAACGTGAGCTGCCCCGCCGCCTGCGTCGAGATGCCCATCAGCCGCGCGCCGAGCCGGTTCACCGCCGTCGCGCGCAGCGCCTTGCCATACAGGCTGCGCTCGAAGAAAAGCCACAGCAGCACGATCAGCGCCGCCGACACGCCGAAGATGATCAACGCCTGCCCGCTCACGTTCAGCGGCCCCAGCGCCATGCGCTCGTCCCAGAACGGCGGATTGCGGAAGCCCTCGGCGCCGAAGAACAGCAGGCCCAGCCCCGTCATCGCGAAATGCACGCCCACCGACACGATCAGCAGCACCAGCGAACTCGCGCCCGCCAGCGATTGGTAAGCCACCCGGTACACCAGCGGCCCGAAAGCCGTGACGATGAACACCGTGAGCAGCGCCTGCACGCCGATGGGTAGGTTGCGCGGGCCGGCCCAGGCCGACACCGCGCAGACCACGGCCGGCAGCGCGAAGGTGCGCAGCGCGGCTTTCAGCCCGGCCGCCGCGCTGCCGCTGTGGCGCCAGACGCTCACCAGGTCCATCAGCGCGGCGACGCCGGCCAGGATCAGCAGCAGCCACACCGTGCCCGGCGTCTTGCCGGTCTGGAAGATCGCCAGCGTCAGCGCGCCGTACGCCACGAATTCGCCCTGCGGGATGAAGATGACGCGGGTCACCGTGAAGACGAGCACGATGCCCATGCCCAGCAGGGCATAGATCGCGCCATTGGTGAGTCCGTCCAGCGTCAGGATGCTGGCGATCGAGAGATCCATGGCGTGTGTGTGGTGCGGCTGGGGAAAGGGTTTACTGCTCGACCTTGAACGCGCCGTTCACCACCTTGAGCATCACGCCGGTCTCGGTCGTGTAGCCCCAGTGGTCCTGCGCCGTCCAGTTGAGCACGCCGTGCGCGAGCACCGTGCGGCCCATGCCTTCGAGCGCGTCGCGCAGCGCGGCGCGGAACTCCGGCGTGCCGGGCTTGGCCTTCTTGAGCGCGACCGGAACGGCCTTCTCGAGCACCGTGAGCGCGTCGGCCGCGTGGCCGGCGAACTGGTTGCGCGAGCCGGGGCCGTAGGCCTTCTCGTAGCCCTGCACGAAGGCCACGGCTGCCGCCTTCGACGGATGGCTGTCGGGCAGCTGCTCGGCCACCGTGGCGGGGCCCGACACCACGAAGGTGCCTTCGGCGTCCTTGCCGGCGGTGCGCATCAGGTCTTGCGTGGCGGCGGCGTGCGTCTGGTAGACCTTGCCCTTGTAGCCGCGCTCCATCACCGCCTTCTGCGGCATGCCGGCGCCGCTGCCCGAGGCCACGATCAGGATCGCGTCCGGGTTGGCCGAGGTGAGCTTCAGCACCTGGCCGGTCACGCTGGTGTCGGCGCGCGCGAAGCGCTCGGTGGCGACGATCTTGATGCCGTTCTTGGCGGCTTCGGCGGTCAGCGCCTTGAGCCACAGTTCGCCGTAGGCGTCGGTGTAGCCGAGGAAGCCGACCGTCTTCACGTTCTGCTTCTTCATGTGCGCGACCACCGCATAGGCCATCACGTCGTTCGACTGCGGCAGGCGGAAGAACCACTTGTCCTTGCCCGGCGGCAGGCCGGCCGGCGCGGTCGACAGCTGCGGCGTGCCCGACTCGGCGGTCACGTCGGCCATGGGAATGGCAACCGGCGTGGCGCTGGAGCCGATGATGATGTCGGCCTTGTCTTCGGTGACCAGGCGCTGCGCGTCCTTCACGCCCGTGGTCGGGTCGGTCGCGTCGTCGAGCACCACCACCTTGAGCGTTTCGCCCGCGATGGTCTTGGGCCAGATCGCGATGCCGTTCTTCACCGGGATGCCCAGGCCCGAAGCGGGGCCGGTCAGCGGCTGCACCACGCCGATGGTGATGTCGGCATGGGCGAAGCCCGCTGCCATGAGCGCCAGCACGGCGGCGAGAGTGGTCTTCCTGAAGGTCATTGATGTCTCCTGAATACGTTGCGGGGCGGGAACTCGGGTACGCGAAAGGGTGCGGCTCAGCGCGGCGCCATGCGCAGCGCGCCGTCGAGGCGGATCACCTCGCCGTTGAGGTGGCCGTTGGTGACGACGTGGCATGCCAGCTCGGCGAATTCCGATGGCTTGCCCAGGCGCGGCGGAAACGGGATGGACGCGGCCAGCGACTGCTGCACCGGCTCGGGCAGCTCCAGCAGCAGCGGCGTGGCAAAGAGGCCCGGCGCCACGGTGCACACGCGGATGGCGTGCTGCGCCAGGTCGCGCGCCATCGGCAGCGTCATGCCGACGAGCCCGCCCTTGGAGGCGCTGTAGGCCTGCTGGCCGACCTGGCCGTCGAAGGCCGCCACCGATGCGGTGAAGAGCATCACGCCCTTCTCGCCGTTGTCGAGCGCCGGCAGCTTCGCGCAGCGCGCCGCGAACAGGCGCGCCATGTTGTAGCCGCCGATCAGGTTGATGTTGACCACGCGCACGAAGTCTTCGAGCGGCGCGGGGTTGCCGTCCTTGCCGACGATGCGCTTGGCGCTGCCGATGCCGGCCACGTTCATCAGGATGCGCGCGGTGCCGTGCGCGGCCTCGGCCTTGTCCAGCGCGGCGTTCACGCTGTCGGTGTCGGTGATGTCGCAGACGCAGGCGACGCCGCCGATCTCGGCGGCCACCTTCTCGGCCAGTGCGGCATTGCGGTCGAGCACGGCGACCTTGGCGCCCAGGCGCGCGAGTTCGCGTGCGGTGGCTTCGCCAAGGCCCGATGCGCCGCCGGTGACGAGGGCGGCTTGTCCTTCGATCTTCATTCTTGTGTCTCCTGGATGGGGTTAGCGGGGCTTGAGGGTGAAGGGCAGGGTGCCGTCGTGCATCGCGTCGGCCAGCGCGGCGCGGTGCTTGAGCACCGAGCGCTGGTTGATGGAGCCCTTGTCGGTCACTTCGCCCTTGTCGATGGACGGCGGCTCGGCCATCAGGTGCAGCCGCGCGATGCGGTTGGAGCTGCCGGTGGCGCTCGCGGCCAGCGTGTCGACCACCTGCTGGAAGTGCGCCTGCACCGGCGCGCTTTCGAGCACCTGCTGCATCGTGGCGTCGGCGGGCAGGCCCGCGAGCTGCCGCACCTTCTGCGTCGGGAAGATCAGCGCGCCCACTTCCTTCAGGTTGATGCCGGTCAGCACCGCGTCCTGCACATAGGGCGCGCCGGCCGCGATGATCTTCGCGCGCATGGGGCCCACGCTCACGAAGGTGCCGGTGGCGAGCTTGAAGTCTTCCGCGATGCGGCCGTCGAAGCGCAGGCCGCGGTGGATGTTGCCGTCGTCGATCCACTTGACCGCATCGCCGGTCGAGAAGAAGCCTTCTTCGTCGAAAGCCTCGGCCGTGGCCTCGGGCGCGCGCCAGTAGCCGGGCGTGATGTTGGGGCCGCGGTAGCGCACCTCGGTCTTGCCGTCGACCTCGATCAGCTTGAGCTCGATGCCCGGCGCGGGCAGGCCCACGTCGCCCGACTTCACGTCGGGCCCGGTCACGTACAGCGCGAAGGGGCCCGATTCGGTCATGCCCAGGCCGGTGCCCATGACGATGCGCTCGCCCACTTCAGACTCCTGCGTCTTGTGCAGGCTGTCCCACACGGGCTGCGACAGCGCGGCGCCCGAGTAGAAGAACATCTTCACGCGCGACAGCAGGTTGCGGCGCAGCACCGCATCGGTTTCCATCGCGTGCGCGATGGCCTCGAAGCCGGTGGGCACGTTGAAGTAGATGGTGGGCGCGATCTCGCGCAGGTTGCGCAGCGTCTCGGCCATGCCGGCGGGCGTGGGCTTGCCGTCGTCGACGTAGAGCGTGCCGCCGTTGTCCAGCACGATGCCCACGTTGTGGTTGCCGCCGAAGGTGTGGTTCCAGGGCAGCCAGTCGACCAGCACCGGCGGCTCGTCGCCCAGCGCGGGAATCGACTGGCGCAGCTGCTGCTGGTTGGCGCACCACATGCGGTGCGTGTTGATGACGGCCTTGGGCATCTTGGTGGAGCCCGAGGTGAAGAGGAATTTGGTGATGGTATCGGGGCCGGTCGCGCGCATCGCTTCGTCGATGGCGGGCGTGGCGGGCGTCGAGGCCAGTGCGTCGAGCGAAGTGGCGGCGCGGCCTTCGAGCTGGCCTTCGGCAATGACGACTTCGGTCCCGGCGGGGACGACTGCCGCGATGGCGCGGCCGTAGCGTGCCGCATCGGTGGCGAACACGAGGCCCGGCGTCAGCGTGTCGAACACGTGGCGCAGCTTCTCGAAGTCCTGGCTCACGAGCGAGTAGGGCGGCGACACGGGGCAGTAGGGCACGCCGGCATAGAGGCAGCCGAGCGCGAGCAGCGCATGCTCGATGCCGTTCTCGCTGAGGATCGCCACGGGCCGCTCGGCGCTCAGGCCGCGATTCAGCAGGGCTTGTCCGATACCGCGGGCCTTCTGCAGCGCCTCGGCGTAGCTCACGCGGATCCAGTCGCCGGTGCTGCTATCGGCCAGCCGTTCGCGGCGGGCGATGAAGGTGCGATCGGGCGTGGCCTCGGCCCAGTGCGCGAGGCGGTCGGTCATGCGCTCGCGGTAGCTTTCGAGCTGCGTCTCGGCGGTGAGGTACTGCGTGCCAGGCGCTCCTTCGCGCAGCACGGCGCGGGTCACGCCGAAGGCCAGCGGGCGGTATCGGATGGCGGTCATGTCTTGCTCACCTTCGCGCCCCGGCCTTCGAGGAAATCGCGCACGCGTTCCTTGGCTTCGGGGGCGGCCTGGGCGATGCCGGCCATGAGCGCTTCGGTGAAGAAGCCGTGGTCGGCCGACTGCTCGGCGATGCGCGGCAGCGCATGCATGAGCGCGTAGTTGGTCAGCGGCGCGTTGGTGGCAACGCGCTTGGCGAGCTCGAAGGCCTTGTCGAAGGCCGTGCCTTCGTCGACCAGGTACTGCGCGAAGTTGGCGCGCTCGCCGTCCTCGGCGTTGTAGACGCGGCCGGTCATCATCATGTCGGTCATGCGGGCCACGCCGATCAGCTTGGGGATGCGCACCGAGCCGCCGCCGCCCACGAAGATGCCGCGCGAGCCTTCGGGCAGCGCGTAGAAGGTGCTGCGGTCGGCCACGCGGATGTGGCAGGCGCTGGCCAGCTCGAGCCCGCCGCCGACCACCGCGCCGTGCAGCGCGGCGATCACCGGCACCGGGCCGTGCTGGATCAGGTCGAGCGCGGCGTGCCACATGCGCGAGTGCTGCATGCCCTGGCCGGCGTCGCGTTCCTTCAGCTCGCTGAGGTCGAGGCCGGCGCAGAAGTGCGGGCCTTCGCCGTCGATCACCGCGGCGCGCACGGTGGAGGGCAGCTTCTCGAAAGTGTCGCGCAGTGCGAGGATCAGGCCGTCCGACAGCGCGTTGCGCTTGGAGCCGCGCGTCAGGCGGACGATGGCGACTTCGTCGCGGATGTCGAGTTGGAGGTCTGGATTGGTCATGGGAAGGTGTTCGGGGTTGCGTTGGATTATGGTTATGAGAAATAATCAATTCAAGGCATTCGAGCCTGCCCGAAGCTAGGGACTTACCCGCACTGGAGACAAACACATGGACTACGAGAACCTCGTTGCGATCGATATCCACACGCACGCCGAAGTGAGCTGCTGGAACCCGTTCGACAACTACGGCGAGGAATACGACCGCGCCGCCGACAAGTACTTCGGCTCCAGCGGCCGGCCCACCATCGCGGAGAGCGTGGCGTACTACCGTGAACGAAAGATCGGGCTGGTGATGTTCATGGTCGACGCGGAGTCGAACATGGGCCGCCGGCGCATTCCGAACGAAGAGATCGCCGAGGCCGCGAAGAACAACAGCGACATCATGATCGCCTTCGGGAGCGTCGATCCGCACAAGGGAAAGATGGGCGCGCGCGAGGCGCGCAGGCTCATCGAGGAGCACGGCGTGAAGGGCTTCAAGTTCCACCCGACGGTGCAGGGCTACCACCCCTACGACAAGATGGCCTGGCCCATCTACGAGGTGATTGCCGAATACGGCCTGCCGGCCATCTTCCACACCGGCCACAGCGGCATCGGCTCGGGCATGCGCTGCGGCGGCGGCCTGCGGCTGGAGTACAGCAACCCGATGCACCTGGACGACGTGGCCATCGACTTCCCCGACATGCAGATCGTCATGGCGCACCCCAGCTTTCCCTGGCAGGACGAGGCGCTGAGCGTGGCCACGCACAAGCCCAACGTGTGGATCGACCTGTCCGGCTGGAGCCCCAAGTACTTTCCGAAGCAGTTGGTGCAGTACGCCAACACGCTGCTGAAAGACCGCATCCTGTTCGGCAGCGACTACCCGCTGATCACGCCCGACCGCTGGATGCGCGACTTCGAGAACGCCGGCTTCAAGCCCGAGGTGATGCCCGGCATCCTCAAGGGCAACGCGGTCAGGCTGCTGAAGCTGGGCGCCTGAGGGGCCTCGCCGCTACGCGTCCGCCTCTTCCCTGGCGGCGGCTTCCTCCGCGTCGAGCCGGTCCCAGTCGCGCCCCGAGCGGCGCTGCCGCTCCTCGCGCTCGCGCGCCATCTGTTCCTCGAACTGCTGGCGGCCGGCCTTGTTGGCGGCGATCAGCTTGGCGCGGTCCTTGTAGTGGGGATAGATCTCGTCGCTGAGCTTGATGTTCCGCTGGCGAAAGCGCATGGTCGATTCGCGCGCCTCGTGCGCCGGCCAGCCCAGCGCTTCGAGCGTGGCGCGGGCGCTGCGCAGAGAAGACTCGAACACCTCGCGCTCCACATCCGTCACGCCGCGGTCGCGCAGCTGGAACAGGTGCGTCACGTTGCGGGCCCGCGCGATGATGCGCGCCTGCGGGAAGTTCTCCTTGACCAGATCGACGATTTCCAGCGATTGCTCGATGTCGTCCACCGCCACCACGATGGCCTTGGCCGTGCCGGCGCCGGCGGTGCGCAGCAGGTCGAGCCGCGTGGCGTCGCCGTAGAAAACGCGAAAGCCGAACTGGCGCAGGCCTTCGACGGTGTCGGCGTCGTGGTCGAGCACGGTCACGCGCAGGCCTTGCGACATCAGCATGCGCCCGACGATCTGGCCGTAGCGGCCGAAGCCGCAGATCAGCACCTTGGCGTCCTGCTGCTCGGAGATTTCCTCGAGCTGCGGGCCGTGGTTGCGGCTGTAGCGAGGCAGCACGAACTTGTCGAGCAGCACCAGCAGCAGCGGCGACAGCAGCATCGACAGCGCGACCGCGCCGATCAGCAGCGACGTGATCTCCGGCGGCAGCACGTCGGGCCCCGCGGCCTGGAACACCACGAACGCGAATTCGCCGCCCTGCGCTAGCAGCAGCGTGAACACCGGCCGCTCCTGGTAGGCGATGCCCATCGCCTTGGCCAGCGCATAGATCACCGCCAGCTTGACGACCATGAAGCCGACCACCAGCGCCGCCATGATCCAGGGGCTCGCAATGAGCACGCCGAAGTTGATCGACATGCCCACGGCAATGAAGAACAGGCCCAGCAGCAGGCCCTTGAAGGGCTCGATGTCGGTCTCCAGCTCGCGCCGGTATTCGCTCTCGGCCAGCAGCACGCCGGCCAGGAAGGCGCCCAGCGCCATCGACAGGCCCACCAGCTGCATCAGCGCAGCGATGGCCACCACCAGCAGCAGCGCGGCGGCGGTGAAGATCTCGGGCGTGTCGCTGCGCGCGATCCAGCGCAGCACCGGGCGCAGCAGCAGCCGGCCGCCGAGGATGATGCCGCCGATCACGCCGATGATCTTCGCGGCTTCCAGCGCGCGGTCGAGCCCGCTGATCGACTGCTCGGCGGCGGTGGCGCCGGCCAGCAGCGGCAGCAGCGCGAGGATGGGAATGGCCGCCACGTCCTGGAACAGCAGGATCGAGAAGCCGGCCTGTCCGCTCGGCGTCTTCAGCAGGTTGCGCTCGCCGAACACCTGCAGCGCGATCGCGGTGGACGACAGCGCCAGGCCCAGCGAGGCCACCAGCGCCACGCGCCATTCCGCGCCCACCGCACAGCCCGCGGCGAAGAGCACCGCGGCGCAGCTGACCACCTGCGCGGTGCCCCAGCCGAAGATCGGGCGGCGCAGGTTCCACAGGCGCTTGGGCTCGAGCTCGAGGCCCACCAGGAACAGCATCAGCACCACGCCGAACTCGGCGAAGTGCAGCACGTCCTGGACGCTGGACACCAGCCCCAGCCCCCAGGGCCCGATGGCGATGCCGGCCACCAGGTAGCCGATGATGGAGCCGAGGCCCAGGGCCTTCGACAGCGGCACCACCAGCACGGCGGCGCTCAGGTAGATCAGGCTGCTGGTCAGCCAGGCGGGTGCGTGTTCCATCAGGGTGCCTTGCTTGCGGAAGCCGTGGCCAGCCCGTGGGTCATGGCGCTGTGGAAGGCGTTGGACACGGCCTTGCCGATGTCGTCCGGATCGGCCGGGCGATCGGCTTCGGGCACCGGGCAGGCGATGCAGGCGTCGATTTCCTCGATCTCGGGCCAGTCGGGGTAGCTGCCCAGGCGCTGGGCGAAGGTCTGGACGTGCGCGGCCACCTCGGCCTCGGGGGCGCTGCGCGCGCCGTGGAAGATCAGCGGCGGCAGGAAGCGCATGCCGCACAGCGCGGCGGTCTGTTCGTAGGGCGGCAGGAAGGCGTCGAAAAAGTAGCGGTGGTAGCTCTGCGGGTGGTAGCTGGCCTCCGGGCTGCCGGTGGTGACCGCCAGCCAGAGGTCTTTGCCCTGCAGCGCCGTGCCGCCGGGGCCGTAGGCCCAGCCGTAGGCGAGCACGTCGTCGAGCCACAACTTCTGCAGCGCGGGCATGGAATACCACTGGATCGGGTGCAGCAGCACCACCAGGCTGGCCTTGGCGAGCCGGGCCTGCTCTTCCTCGACGTCGATGGAGAAGTCGGGGTAGCTGCCGTAGAGGTCGTTCACCTCGACGCCCGGCACGGCGCGGGCGGCGGCCAGCATGCGGCGGTTGACGCGTGAATCGCGCCAGTGCGGGTGCGCCGCCAGCACGTAGATGCCGCCAGGACCGGCGGCGGTGGTTCCCATGGATGTTGTTGTCGTCATGCCGAGAACATATCTCAGTCGGGGCCGGCGCGTCGGGCAAAAACGCGCCAGCGACTACCATTCCGGCTGTCCCAGTTCTGGAGGAGTGCCTTATGCCGGTGGTTCTGGTCGCCAATCCCAAGGGCGGGGTCGGCAAGTCGACGATCGCGACGAACGTCGCGGGCTATTTCGCAAGCCGCGGCCATGCCGTGATGCTGGGCGACGTGGACCGCCAGCAGTCCTCCCGGCTGTGGCTGGGCCTGCGCCCGCCCCAGGCCCGCCCCATCGCCACCTGGGAAGCCACCGGAGACAGCACGGTGGTGAGGCCGCCGCGCGGCACCACGCACGCGGTGCTGGACACACCGGCCGGGCTGCACGGCTGGCGATTCAAGGAAGTGCTGGCGCTGGCCGACCGCGTGATCGTGCCGCTGCAGCCGAGCATCTTCGACATCTACGCGACGCGCGACTTTCTCGACCGCCTCAAGGAACAGCGCCGCGCCGAAAAGACGCAGATCGGCCTCGTCGGCATGCGGGTGAACGCCCGCACGCTGGCCGCGGACCGGCTGCACGAGTTCATCGAGGGACTCGGCGTGCCGGTGATCGGCGAGCTGCGCGACACCCAGAACTACGTTCAGCTCGCAGCGCGCGGGCTCACGGTGTTCGACATCGCGCCGGGCCGCGTGCAGCGCGACCTGGCGCAATGGCAGCCGATCTGCGAATGGCTCGACGCCTGAAGGCGCCTCCCGGTTTTCCCTGAGCCCAATTGTCGCGAGCCCGACAGCCCGCCGCCCGCCCTTGGCACCAGAATGCCCCGCATGACCAAAAAGACATTCCAGACTCTTCAGGATCTTTCCGCCTGCGTTGGCCAGGAAGTCGCAGTGAGCGACTGGATCACCATCACGCAGGAACAGGTCAACCAGTTCGCCGAGGCGACGGGCGACCACCAGTGGATCCATGTCGACGTGGAACGGGCCAAGGCCGGCCCCTTCGGCGCGCCGATCGCGCACGGTTTTCTCACGCTGTCGCTGCTGCCGCGATTCTTCGAGACGGCCATCGACGTGGTGGAGTCGCGCATGGGCGTGAACTACGGCATGAACCGGGTGCGCTTCATGTCGCCGGTGCCGGTGGGCAAGCGGCTGCGGGCGCGCATGAAGCTGCTGAGCTCGGAGCCCATTGCCGACGATGGTTTCCAGATGACCTGGGAAACCACCATCGAACTCGAAGGCGCGGCCAAGCCGGCCTGCGTGGCGGAGTCGGTCGCGCGGCGCTACCGCTGACCTTCTCCGGTTTTTCTTACATCCGGCGGTCGGTCACTTCGCCGTAGGTGGCGGCGCCCTGGCGCGTGATGCTCAGCGCGCTCTGGCGTACGGCGCCGCGGTCGGTGCTGCCGTCGCGGGCCTGGAGTGCGCCGGTGCCGCCATTCGTGACCCTGAACGGCTGGCGCGCGTCGGCCTGCACCTGTGCGCGCGACATCGTCGACTGGAAGGGGGCGGGCGGCAGCGGGTTCTGTTCACCCTGGAAGGCTTGGGCGCTGCCGGCGAAAGCCAGCGTGGCGAAGACGGCAAGGGCGATCGGCTTGGTGTTCATTGCAAGACTCCTCTGTTACGGGTTGATGGATCGGATGCCGAACGCTTTGCGGCCGGCATGCTTTCCATACGGCCGTCATGCCCGATCGGATGCGCTTCCGCCTTGCCTGAAGCCCGCGACTTTGTTTCTTTGTGTCACCCGAAGCCGTTTTGCCGCCAGGCTTCGAACACGGTGACGGCCACCGCGTTCGAAAGATTCAGGCTGCGCTGCCCCTCGCGCATCGGCAGCCGCAGCCGCTGGGCCTCGGCGAAGCCGTCGCGCACGGCGGGCGGCAAGCCGCTGGTTTCCGAGCCGAAGACCAGCCAGTCGCCGGGCTGGAAGCGCACGTCGTGCACGGCCCGCGTGCCGCGGGTGGTGAGGGCGAACATCCGGCCGGCCGGCGGCAGTTCGGTGGCGAGCAGGGCCTGCCAGTCGGCGTGGCGCTTGACTTCGGCGTACTCGTGATAGTCGAGCCCGGCGCGGCGCAGCAGGCGGTCGTCCATCGAAAAGCCGAGCGGCTCGACCAGGTGCAGCGTGCAGCCGGTGTTGGCGGCAAGCCGGATGACGTTGCCGGTGTTCGGCGGAATCTCGGGGTGGACCAGGACGACATGGAACATGCGCCGATTGTCGGCGCCCCAGGCGCGGAGCTCAGCGCGGCGGGTCGGTGCGGGCCAGCACCACCGCCGTGATGTGGGCCGCGCCGGCCAGCCGCAGCGCTTCTGCAGCCGTGAACAGCGACGCGCCGCTGGTCATCACGTCGTCGACCAGCACGATGCGCCGGCCCCTGGCTCTTTCCGCGCGCAGCGGCTCCACGGCGAAGGCGCCGCGCAGGTTGAGCAGGCGCTCGGCGCGCGCGAGACCGCTCTGGGCCGGCGTCTCGCGGGTGCGCAGCAGCAGGCTCGCGTCGGTCTTGCCTGCGCACAGGCGCCGCGCGAGTTCATGTGCCTGGTTGAAACCGCGCTCGCGCAACCGGCCGGGCGCCAGCGGCATCGGCAGCACCAGGTCGCATTGCTCCAGCGCGGGCTCGACCCATGGCGCGCTGCGCATCAGCGTGGCGAACGGGGCGGCCCAGCCGGCCTCGCCGCGGAACTTGAAGGCGGCGATGGCATCCGGCCACGGCCAGGCGTAGGTGCAGGCGGCAAGGCAGGCATCGAGCGGCGGCGGATGCGCAACGCAGTCGCCGCAGCGGGTCACGCCCTCGGGCAACGGCAGTGCGCAGCCGCCGCAGCGCGCCGCGGGCGGGGCGAAGCGGGCCACGCAGGCGTCGCACACCGGGCGCGACGGCCATGCGCGGCAGACCGCGCACTGGCTCGGCAGCCGCCCGAGCAGGGCAGTGAAAGGACGGAAAGGCCTCAGGGCGTGCTGGCTGGACATCGCTCAATATACTCACTGCCCCATGGCCACCGACCCCTCACGACGACCGCCGACCATCGATGCCACGGCGGCAGCCCGCTGGCGTCGCCTTGCGCCTGCCGACGGCTCCCCCTGGCTTCACGAGGAAATCGGCCGCCGCATGGAAGACCGGCTGCAATGGATCAAGGCCCAGCCCCGCACCTGGGCCGACTGGGCACCGCTGCGCGGCGGCCTCGAGGCCCACGAGCTGGTCGCCCGCCGCTACAAGGACGCCGCCTCCTTCGTCATCGAACCCGAGCCCGCGCTCGCGGCCGTCACCGGCCAGGCGCTGGCCGCGCCATGGTGGAGCGCGCGCCGCTGGCAGGCCGGCAAGGCACGTTTCGACGCGCCGCCCGAAGACGGCGTCGACCTGCTCTGGGCCAACATGTCGCTGCACATGGCGGCCGACCCGGAGGCACTCATCGCGCATTGGCACAAGCTGGTCGCCACCGACGGCTTCCTGATGTTCTCGTGCCTCGGCCCCGACACCGTGCGCGAACTGCGCGCGCTGCATGCCCGCCTCGGCTGGCCGGCCGCGGGCCACGAGTACACCGACATGCACGACTGGGGCGACATGCTGGTCCACGCCGGCTTCGCCGAACCCGTGATGGACATGGAGCGCATCGTGCTGACCTGGGCCACGCCCGAGGCGGCGCTGGCCGAGCTGCGCACGCTGGGCCGCAACCTGCACCCGGCGCGCTTTCCGGCGCTGCGCGGCAAGGCCTGGCACCAGTCGCTGAAGAAGGCGCTGCCCGAGCTGGCGCCTGCCGAAGAGGGTGGCGGGCGCATCGCGCTGACCTTCGAGGTCATCTACGGCCATGCGTTCAAGCCCGCGCCGCGCGTGTCGCTGTCGGCCGAAAGCGCGGTGTCGCTGCGCGAGATGCGATCGATGCTGCAACGGGGTCGCCCGGGCGCCTGATCGCCGGCCGGCCGGTGGCCGGAACGCCTGGCGCAGAGGCCGCTTCTTGCCTACTAGTAGTGACCCGTAGGCGTCCCACAGGGCACTCTGGCGCAGGTATCTACCCGCTACAATCCGCCGTTGCGTGGAACTCGCGGGTATTGTCCCGCGATCGAGGGGTGTCGGATCCTGTTTGTACGAGGGGGTACCAGGGGTCGGGCGACCGTCGACGCACCGATTTGCTGAACTCGCCCGTGTCGAATTCCGTGTTTCGATTTGCCACCGTTTCAGGCCAGAGCATCCAATGGTTCCTGAAGCGGAACTGCTCGGTGACGCCGAGCCAGCTGGGCTGGCTCTACGCTTCGCTGTGCGTGGTATCGCTCGGCATCGGCACCCTGTTCTGGCTGCACGGTGCGCCGCTGGTTCTGCCTTTCGCCTGGCTCGAACTGGCCGCTGTCGGATTCGCGTTCATGGTCTACGCGCGGCACGCGACCGATGGCGAAAAGATCGCGCTGCAGGAGGGACGCCTCGTCGTCGAGCTCGAGAACGGCGGGCACTACGAGCGCACGGAATTTCTTCCGCACCAGGTGCGGGTCGAACCCCAGGCCGGCGATCGCTCGCTGATCGAGGTCTCGGGGCAGGGTCGATCGGTCAGGGTGGGGCGCTATGTACGCCCGGAGTTGCGTGCGGCGTTGGCCCGCGAGATTCGCATGGCGTTGCGTGGCGCCTGAGGGGGCTCGCGCAATGCTGCACGGTTGGGTTTGTCGAAAAATTGAAGAAACGTGAACACGATGAAGAGCATTTGGCGCAATAAGTACAGGCCGGCGAATCTGTTGCTGGCGGCCGGCGCGGCTTTCAGCAGCGCGGCGCACGCAATCAACGATCTGCCCGGCGGCCCCTCGGTGCGCCAGTTGAATCTTCCGGTCGGCGTGACCAAGATCGCGCAGGAGCAGCATCTGCTCCACACGATCATGATGATCCTCTGCACGGTCATCTTCGTGGGCGTGTTCGCGGTCATGTTCTATTCCATCTGGAAGCACCGCAAGTCGGTGGGCCACAAGGCCGCCAACTTCCATGAGTCGGTGGTGGTCGAGGTCATCTGGACCATCGTGCCCTTCCTCATCGTGATCGTCATGGCGCTGCCCGCCACCAAGGTGCTGGTGGCCCAGAAGGACACCACCAACGCCGACCTCACGATCAAGACCACGGGCTACCAGTGGAAGTGGGGCTACGACTACCTGAACGGCGAAGGCGAGGGCCTGGCCTTCATCTCCACGCTCGACAGCTCGCAGCGCGCCATGTCCGACGCCGGCGCCAAGGGCGCGATGCCCGACGACTACCTGCTGAAGGTCGACTACCCGCTGGTGGTGCCCGTCAACAAGAAGATCCGCATCATCACCACCGCCAACGACGTGATCCACGCCTTCGCGGTGCCGCAGCTGGGCCTCAAGCAGGACGCCATTCCGGGCTTCGTGCGCGACACCTGGTTCCGCGCCGAGACCATCGGCACCTACTACGGCCAGTGCCAGGAACTGTGCGGCAAGGAACACGCCTTCATGCCGATCCAGGTGAAGGTGGTCTCGGCCGCCGACTACACCGCCTGGGTGGCCGACCAGCGCAAGATCGCCGCCGCCAAGCTCGACGACCCGACCAAGGTCTGGACGCTGCCCGACATGATGGTTCGCGGCGAGAAGGTCTACGCCGCCAACTGCGCCGCCTGCCACCAGGCCAACGGCAAGGGCGCGGGCCCGATCAAGGCGCTCGACGGCGACCCGAAGGTGCTCGACGCCGACCACACGGTGCAACTGCACGTGCTGCTCAACGGCCAGAACAACGGCGCCATGCCGTCCTGGAAGCAGCTGAGCGACACCGACCTCGCGGCCGTGGCCACGTACACCAAGAACAGCTGGTCGAACAAGACGGGCCAGCTGGTGCAGCCGGCCGAAGTGCTCGCCCTGCGCGGCAAGTGATGCGACAGCGTCCCGCGACGAAGAAATTGCAAGGAACAACGAAATGAGTGCAGTCCTCGACCCCCACGGTCACGCAGTCCCCGGCGGCCACGCACACGACGAGCATCACGACCACCACGCGCCCACCGGCTGGCGCCGCTGGGTGTTCGCGACCAACCACAAGGACATCGGCACGCTCTACCTGCTGTTCAGCTTCACGATGCTGATGGTGGGCGGCGTGCTCGCGCTGCTGATCCGCGCCGAGCTGTTCCAGCCCGGCCTGCAGCTGGTGAACCCCGAGCTGTTTAACCAGTTCACCACCATGCACGGCCTGATCATGGTGTTCGGCGCCATCATGCCGGCCTTCGTGGGCTTCGCGAACTGGATGATCCCGCTGCAGGTGGGCGCCTCCGACATGGCCTTCGCGCGCATGAACAACTTCAGCTTCTGGCTGCTGATCCCGGCGGCGCTGATGCTGGTGGGTTCGTTCTTCATGCCAGGCGGCGCACCCGCCGCGGGCTGGACGCTCTACGCGCCGCTCACGCTGCAGATGGGCCCCTCGATGGACGCCGGCATTTTCGCGATGCACATCATGGGCGCCTCGTCGATCATGGGTTCGATCAACATCATCGTCACCATCCTCAACATGCGCGCCCCCGGCATGACGCTGATGAAGATGCCGATGTTCTGCTGGACCTGGCTCATCACCGCCTACCTGCTGATCGCCGTGATGCCCGTGCTCGCCGGCGCCATCACGATGACGCTGACCGACCGCCACTTCGGCACCAGCTTCTTCAACCCCGCCGGCGGCGGCGACCCGGTGATGTACCAGCACATCTTCTGGTTCTTCGGCCACCCCGAGGTCTACATCATGATCCTGCCGGCCTTCGGCATCATCAGCCAGGTGGTGCCGGCATTCGCCCGCAAGAAGCTCTTCGGCTACGCCTCGATGGTGTATGCCACCTCGTCGATCGCCATCCTGTCGTTCATCGTGTGGGCACACCACATGTTCACGACCGGCATGCCGCTGACCGGCCAGCTGTTCTTCATGTACGCGACCATGCTGATCGCGGTGCCCACGGCCGTGAAGATCTTCAACTGGATCGCCACCATGTGGCAGGGCTCGATGACCTTCGAGACGCCCATGCTGTTCGCGGTCGGTTTCATCTTCGTGTTCACCATGGGCGGCTTCACCGGCCTGATCCTGGCCGTCGCACCCATCGACACGCAGCTGCAAGATACCTACTACGTGGTGGCCCACTTCCACTACGTGCTGGTGGCCGGCTCGCTGTTCGCCATGTTCTCGGGCTTCTACTACTGGGTGCCCAAGTGGACCGGCGTCATGTACAACGAGACGCGCGGCAAGGTGCACTTCTGGTGGTCGCTGATCTCGTTCAACGTGACCTTCTTCCCGATGCACTTCCTGGGCCTGGCCGGCATGCCGCGACGCTACGCCGACTACCCGATGCAGTTCGCCGACTTCAACGCGGTGGCTTCGGTCGGTGCGTTCTTCTTCGGCTTCGCGCAGGTGTACTTCTTCCTGTTCGTCGTGTTCCCGACCATGCGCGGCAAGGGCGAGAAGGCTGCGCAGAAGCCTTGGGAAGGCGCGGAGGGCCTCGAGTGGGAAGTCCCGTCGCCGGCACCGTTCCACACCTTCGAGAACCCGCCCAAGCTCGACGCGACCGCCACCAAGGTGATCGGTTGACCGGCTTCGCAGCAGCAACAGCCAGCACGCGATGACACCCGAGCAGAAACGCAACAACCGGCGCATGGGGCTCACGCTGGCCTCCATCGCCGTGGTGTTCTTCATCGGCTTCATCGTGCGCATGGTCTGGTTCGGCGCGCGCTGAGCCGCCGGCCACCGAACGGGAGCACCAGCATGAGCATCGGTCAACGCATCCGCCGCGCCAACGTCCGCATGGTCGGCAAGCTGGCCGTCGTGGCCTGCGGCATGTTCGCCTTCGGCTATGCGCTGGTGCCGATGTACCGCGCCATCTGCGAGATGACCGGCATCAACATCCTCGCGCTCTCCGAGCTGGAGGTGCCCGGCGGTGCCAGCGGCGGCAAGAAGGTGCGCGTGCCCGACAACACGCAGGTCGACATGACCCGCACCATCACGGTCGAGTTCGATTCCAACGTGCGCGGCGGTCTCTGGGACTTCAAGCCCGCGGAGCGGACCATCCAGGTGCATCCCGGCCAGCTCAACACGGTGATGTACGAGTTCCAGAACGTGCAGAACCGCCGCATGGCCGCGCAGGCCATCCCGAGCTACGCGCCGCAGCAGGCGGCGCCCTACTTCAACAAGCTCGAGTGCTTCTGCTTCAACCAGTACACGCTCGATCCGGGCGAGAAGAAGCAGTGGCCGGTCGCCTTCGTGATCGACCCCAAGATTTCCAAGGACGTGAAGACCATCACGCTGTCGTACACCTTCTTCGAGGTGGGCGGCAAGACGCCCGCGGCACCGGTCGCCGCCGTTTCGAATGCCCCGAATGAGCCGCGCTCGTGAGCACGCCGCCCGAACGGCCGAATGCTTCGAAGGCTTCGCTGTGGGACACGGTGAAGGCCGTGGGGTGGTCGTTCTTCGGCGTTCGCAAGAACAGCGCCTACCAGGAAGACCTGCGCAAGCTGAACCCGTTGCACATCATTGCGGTGGCGTTCGTGGCCGTGATCGTCTTCGTGGTCGCCCTGGTGCTGCTGGTGCGCCACGTGGCCGCGGCCTGAACGAGCAGAATCCATTGAATCGAGAGAAGAAAGAAAGCCAGGAGCAGCTGATATGAGTTCAACCACCCACGGCGCCACGCCCTACTACTTCGTGCCCGGACCGTCGTCCTATCCGGTCTCGGCCGCGATCGGTTTGTTCTTCGTGATCCTGGGCGCCGCGCAGTGGATCAACGGCCATGCGTGGGGCGCCTGGTCGCTGCTGGCGGGCATGCTGGTCTGGCTGGGCACGCTGTTCGTCTGGTTCCGCGCCGCCATCGGCGAGAGCGAGAGCGGGCAGTACGGCCACAAGGTGGACCTGTCGTTCCGCTGGAGCATGAGCTGGTTCATCTTCTCCGAAGTGATGTTCTTCGGCGCCTTCTTCACCGCGCTGTGGTGGGCCCGCACCCATGCGCTGCCGACGCTCGGCAGCCTGGACAACGCGATCCTCTGGCCCGACTTCAAGGCCGTGTGGCCCAGCATGGCCGCCGGCGCCACCGGCTCGCCGGCCGGCATCGTCGAGCCCTTCCAGACCGTCGGCCCGTTCTGGCTGCCCACGATCAACACCGCGCTGCTGCTGAGCTCGGGCGTGACCCTCACCATCGCCCACCATGCGCTGCGCGCCGGACATCGCGCGCAGACCATCCGCTTCATGTGGATGACCGTGCTGCTCGGCCTGATCTTCCTGGGCGTGCAGGGCTACGAGTACCACCACCTGTACACCGAGCTGAACCTCAAGCTCAGCTCCGGCACCTACGGTTCGACCTTCTTCATGCTGACCGGCTTCCACGGCCTGCACGTGTTCATCGGCATGCTGATGCTGCTGTTCATCACGCTGCGGCTGCAGAAGGGGCACTTCACGCCGGAGCGCCACTTCGGCTTCGAAGGCGCGGCCTGGTATTGGCACTTCGTGGACGTGGTCTGGCTCGGTCTCTACATGCTGGTCTACTGGCTTTGAGCGAAGCACCTCGCGGCATTCCACAAAAAAGGCGCCGGAAGGCGCCTTTTTCATGGTTCTCGTGGAACGAGCACCACCTGCTACTTGCCGAGCGGGAGCCCGGTGGGCTGGATGTAGCCGAGTTTCCAGGCGAGCAGCATGCAGAGGAACAAAAATACCGAGAGCCCGATCCGAAAGGTGAGGGCGCGCGCCATGCCGCCGCTCTTGGCGCGCCCGTTGCGCCCGTCCTTCAGCATGAAGAACAGGGCAAACGCGAGGCTCGCGAAGATGCCCACGAACACCAGGGCGACGAAATATTTCATGACCCGCATTATCGGCCGCACGCCCCGCTTCCTCCAGTGACTCCCCAACCCCTGTATTCCGAAGACCGGCGGCGCCCCGGTCGTTTCTGGCTGGTCACCGTCGCCGCCGTGCTGACGCTGGCGGCCACCGTTTCGCTGGGCCGCTGGCAGCTCTCGCGCGCCGCGCAGAAAGAGGCGCTCCAGGCCAGCATCGAGGCCCAGAAGCAGAAGCCGCCGCTCACCCAGGCCGAGTTCCTGGCGCTGCAGCAGCCTTCCGACGAACTGCATCGCCCCGTGCGCCTGCGCGGCCTCTGGCTCACACCGCAGACCGTGTACCTCGACAACCGCCAGATGCATGGCGTGCCCGGCTTCTACGTGCTGACGCCGTTCGCGCTCGAGGGCACCGAGCAGACGGTGATGGTCCAGCGCGGCTGGGTGCAGCGCAATTTCGTCGATCGCACGAAGCTGGGCGCTGTCGACACGCCGGCCGGCATCGTCGAGGTGACGGGCCTGCTCGAGCCGCCCCCGAGCCACCTGCTGGAGCTGGGCACGCCCGACCCCGCGCCCGCCGCACCGGCAGCGGCGCCCGCAACGGCAGCGGCACCGGAAGCCCCCGCGCCGGCCGCGCCCGCCGCGCCGACACCGGCCGTCGAAGGGTATTCGCCCATCCGGCAAAATCTCGACCTGGAGGCCTTCCGCGCCGAGACCAAGATGCCGCTGCGTACCGACGTGTCGCTGCAGCAGACCGGGCCGGCCTCCGAGGGCTTGCAGCGAGACTGGCCGGCCCCGGCGCTGGGCCTCGAGAGGCACTACGGTTACGCATTCCAGTGGTTCGGCCTGTCGGCCCTCGTCGTCATCCTCTATGTCTGGTTCCAATTCATCACACCCTTCCGCCGCGCGAGACGCCGCGCACGCGATGGCCGCTTCTGACGAGCCGCTGGGCCTGACGGTCCATTCGATGCCGTCGCCGAACCAGGCGCTCGACGGCGCCGAGGGCCGGCGCACGGTCGTCGGGCGCTGGAAGATGATCGCTGTGATGCTGATGTGCGCGGCGCCGGTCATCGCCTCGTACTTCACCTACTACGTGATCCGGCCGGAGGGGCGCAGCGTCTACGGCGAGCTGATCGACCCGCAGCGCGAGCTGCCGAAGTTCATCGCCACCGATCGCAACGGCGCACCGGTCGACCTGGCCACCCTCAAGGGCCAGTGGCTGCTGGTCGCGGTGGCCGACGCCGCCTGCGATGCGCTGTGCGAGCAGCAGCTCTACCTGCAGCGGCAACTGCGCGAAAGCCTGGGCCGCGAAAAAGACCGCATGGACCGCGTCTGGCTGGTCAGCGACGCCGCGCCCGTGCCCGAGCGGCTGAACAACGGCCTGCACGGCGCGACCGTGCTGCGTGTGCCGGCCGACGAACTGGCTAGGTGGCTGGTGCCCGTGTCGGGCCACACGCTGGCCGAACACCTCTACGTGGTCGACCCGATGGGCCACTGGATGATGCGTTTCCCGGCGCGCATGGACGCCGCTGGCGCCAGCCGCGCCAAGCGCGACCTCGACCGCCTGCTGCGCGCCTCGGCGTCGTGGGACAAGCCGGACCGCTGACAGGCCGGAAGCAAGACAGGCAAGCAGCACAGCATGGACACGACGAGCTCGCTCTACGACCTCACGCCGATCGCGTGGCTCATGGCCGCGGGCGTGCTGATCGCGCTCGGCCCGCTGCTCTGGGTCTGGCGGCGCAACGCGGGCGCAGGCCCGGCGCGCCGGCTGCATGCACTGACCGTTCTCACGCTGTTCCTGACTTTCGACCTGACCCTGTTCGGCGCCTTCACCCGTCTCACCGATTCGGGCTTGGGCTGCCCCGACTGGCCCGGCTGCTACGGCAACGCCAGTCCGCACGGTGCACGCCACGAGATCGCGATGGCGCAGAGTGCGCAGCCGACCGGTCCGGTCACGCATGGCAAGGCCTGGGTCGAGATGGTTCACCGCTACCTGGCAACGGGCGTCGGCGTGCTGATCCTCACGCTCGCAGGCGCGACCTGGATCGTGCGCCGCCGCCAGCGCCGCGCGCCACAGCCGTCGTCATCTTCCGAGGACGGCGATCACCACGCCACGCTCAGCGCCTGGTGGCCGGCCTTCACCCTGGTGTGGGTCTGCCTGCAGGGCGCCTTCGGCGCGCTCACCGTCACCTGGAAGCTGTTCCCCGCGATCGTCACGCTGCATCTGCTGGGCGCCGTGGTGCTGCTTGCGCTGCTCTGCATCCAGGCCGTGCATTACCGGCAGGCGGCCGCGCGCCGGCTGCCGACGCCGGTGTCGCCGGCGCTGCGCAACGGGCTCATCGCGACCACCGTGCTGCTGGTGCTGCAGATCGCGCTCGGCGGCTGGGTCAGCACCAACTATGCGGTGCTCGCATGCACGCAGTTCCCGACCTGCCAGGACAGCTGGTGGCCGCCGATGAATTTCGCGCAGGGCTTCGAGATCTGGCGTCACCTCGGCGTGACCGGCGAAGGCCAGCCGCTCGACTTTTCAGCGCTCACCGCCATCCACTATGCGCACCGGCTGATGGCGTACGCCGTGTTCGCCGCGCTCGGCGTGCTGGCATGGCGCCTGCGCCGCATCGACACGCTGAAACCGCAAGCGCGCTGGCTGGCGGGTCTTGCGTTGCTGCAACTGGCCACGGGCCTGGGCAACGTGCTGCTCGGCTGGCCGCTGGCGGCGGCCGTGCTGCACACCGGAGGCGCCGCGGCGCTGGCCGTGGTGCTGACGTGGGCCCTGTGCGAGAGCCGGCGCGCCGTGCCCGAGGCACGCGTGGCGCGCGCCAGTGACAATGCAACCGGTCGCGACAACAACAACCAGAGGAAGGCCGCCGCGTGAGTACCCCGATTTCCGTTCAGCAGAGCAGCACCGCCAACGTGCTGCGCCAGTTCTACGCGCTGACCAAGCCGCGCGTGGTTCAGCTGATCGTGTTCTGCGCCCTCATCGGCATGGTGCTGGCCGTGCCCGGCATGCCGTCGTGGGCCGACGTGCAGCGCGGCGCGCTGGCCTGCATCGGCATCTGGCTGGTGGCTGGGGCGGCGGCGGCTTTCAACTGCCTGGTCGAGAAGGGCATCGATGCCAAGATGAAGCGCACCGCGTGGCGGCCCACCGCGCGCGGCCAGCTCAGCGACCTGCAGGCGCTGGTCTTCTCGGCGGTGCTGTGCGCCGTGGGTTCGGCGCTGCTGTGGTTCACGGTCAATCCGCTGACCATGTGGCTGACCTTTGCCACCTTCGTCGGCTACGCGGTGATCTACACCGTGATCCTCAAGCCGCTGACGCCGCAGAACATCGTGATCGGCGGTGCATCGGGCGCCATGCCGCCCGTGCTGGGCTGGGCCGCGATGACGGGCGACGTGGGCCCGGAGGCGCTGATCCTTTTCCTCATCATCTTCCTGTGGACGCCGCCGCACTTCTGGGCGCTGGCGCTCTACCGCGTCGAGGACTACCGCAAGGCGGGCCTGCCGATGCTGCCCGTCACGCACGGCAACGAGTTCACGCGGCTGCAGGTGCTGCTGTATACCTTCATCCTGTTCGCGGCCTGCCTGATGCCCTTCATCTACGGCATGAGCGGCTGGCTGTACCTGGCGGTGGCCGTGGCGGTGAGCATCGGCTTCACCGGCTATGCGTTCGCGCTGTGGCGCAACTACTCCGACACCCTGGCGCGAAAGACCTTCCGCTTCTCGCTGATCCACCTGAGCGTGCTGTTCCTGGCGCTGCTCGTCGATCACTACATCCATTGAACACGTCTTTTCCATGAACAAGCGGAACGCTCTCAGATTGATCGCCGGAAGCGCCGGCTGGGTGGGCGTTGCCGCGACCCTGGGCCTGGGGCTTTCCGCCTGCAGCGAACAGAAGCAGAGCTTCAATGCGGTGGACATCACCGGTGCCGACTACGCGAAAGACTTCTCGCTGAAAGATGTCGACGGCAAGGTCCGCACCATGGCCGACTTCAAGGGCAAGGTGGTCGTGATGTTCTTCGGCTACGCGCAGTGCCCCGACGTCTGCCCGACCACCATGACCGAGATGGCGCAGGTCAAGCAGCAGCTCGGCAAGGACGGCGACAAGCTGCAGGTGCTGTTCGTCACCGTCGATCCGGCGCGCGACACGGCGGAGGTGCTCAAGGCCTACATGGGCGCGTTCGACCCGAGCTTCGTGGCGCTGATCCCGACCGCCGACGAACTGGCCGCGCTCGCGAAGGACTACAAGGTCTACTACAAGAAGGTCGAGGGCAAGACGCCGACCAGCTATTCGATGGACCACTCGGCCGCCAGCTACGTGTACGACACCCAGGGTCGCCTGCGGCTCTACGCACGCTATGGCGCGGGCGTGCCGGCCATGGTGTCGGACCTGAAGACCCTGCTCGCTTCCTGAGCGGGGCCGGCGAATGGATGCCATGGGCTCGGTCGAGCACTTGAAGGCGCGCAAGGGCGCCTTCCGGATCGCGCTGATTCCGCCGGAGGTGCTGAGCGCGCTCAACGACGGGCTGCTCGAGACCGTCAACCTCAACGAATTCATGGCGCTGGAGTTGCCGCAACTGGCACGCAGCGTGGCAGGGCACATCGGGCTCGACGGGCAGAGCGAGCGGCTGGCCGATACGCTCGCGATGCTGGCGGCGTTCAAGCCGATGCAGCGGCACGGGCACATCGCCCGCGCGCTCTACGACCTCGCGGCGCTGCACGCCGAGCGCGACGTCGTCGCCCACCGGCTGGCCACGCACGCGAGCGACGTGGCACGCTGCTGGGCCGCGCAGTGGGTCACGCTCTCGGGCCTGCCGCTGCCGCAGCAACTGGAGGCCGTGCGCCGCTTTGCCGCCGATCCGCACTTCGGCGTGCGCGAGATCGCATGGATGGCGGTGCGCGACGCGGTCATCGCCTCGCTCGACGAAGCACTCGCGCTGCTGCAGCCCTGGGTGTTCGATGCCGACCCCAACATCCGCCGTTTTGCCAGCGAACTCACGCGGCCGCGCGGCGTGTGGTGCGCGCAGATCGAGGCGCTCAAGACCGAGCCCTGGCTCGCGCTGCCGCTGCTGGAGCCGCTGCGCGCCGATCCGAGCCGCTACGTGCAGAACTCGGTGGCCAACTGGCTCAACGATGCGAGCAAGAGCCAGGGCGAATGGGTCGACCGGCTCTGCGCGCGGTGGCTGGCCGAATCGGACACGCCCGAGACCCGCTACATCGCCAAACGGGCGATGCGTACGCTCTCCAAATGAAAAAAGCCCGGGTGACCGAGCTTTTTTCATTCTGGGAAGAGAGGAGGCTTACGCGTAGTCCGCGAGGGCCTTCTTCATCTTCTTCATGGCAGCGACTTCGATCTGGCGAATGCGCTCGGCGCTCACGCCATACACGTCCGCCAGGTCGTGCAGCGTCATGCCGCCCGAGCCGTCGTCGTTCACCTTGAGCCAGCGCTCCTCGACGATGCGGCGGCTGCGGTCGTCCAGCGCTTCGAGCGCCGTGGCGATGCCGTCGCTCGAAAGGCGGTCGCGCTGCTGCGATTCGAGCAGGGCGGTCGGCTCCTGGGTGGCGTCGGCCAGGTAGGCGATGGGCCCGAAGGCTTCTTCGCCGTCGTCCGACGGGCCCGGGTCGAGCATGACGTCGCCGCCCGACAGGCGGGTTTCCATCTCGAGCACTTCTTCAGGCTTGACGTTGAGCCGGGTCGCCATCTGCGACACCTCGTCGGGGCTCAGCGTGTCGCGGTGCGTGCCGTTGTCGGCCGCGGCCGAGTCGGCCTTGAAGCCTTGCTTCATCGAGCGCAGGTTGAAGAACAGCTTGCGCTGGGCCTTGGTCGTCGCGACCTTGACCATGCGCCAGTTCTTCAGGATGTACTCGTGGATTTCGGCCTTGATCCAGTGCATGGCGTAGCTCACGAGCCGCACGCCCTGGTCGGGGTCGAAACGCTTCACGGCCTTCATCAGGCCGACGTTGCCTTCCTGGATCAGGTCGCCGTGCGGCAGCCCGTAGCCCAGGTATTGGCGGGAGATGGAGACCACGAGGCGCAGGTGCGACAGCACGAGCGCGCCGGCGGATTCGAGGTCATTGTGGTCGCGCAACTTGCGAGCGAAGCCTTGCTCTTCTTCGAGCGTGAGCAGCGGCAGGCGGTTGGCGGCCGAAATGTAAGCATCCAGGTTGCCCAGCGGGGGAACCATCGACCAGGGGTTGGCGACGGCCAGCTGGTTGGCAGAGACTCCGGACAGGGTTGTCATCAGGGGAAACTCCTTTGTGTTGGCCATATTAGCACTCGGTTAGAGGGAGTGCTAAACCAAGGGTTCCCTTGAGTTTCTATCGCGCCGATAGCCCCAGGCTACCAGCGTATGCCTAGCTTGAGAAAGAGCTTCGACAGAACGAACAGCGGGCCGACCCAGAGGTATTGGATGTCTTCGAAGAACGAAGGTTTCTTGCCTTCCAGCTTGTGGCCCACGAACTGAAAGATCCAGGCCACTACAAAGATAGCGGCCGAAATCGGCAATACAAGGCCGCCCATCGCATGGACCAGCGCCAGGGCAATGGCGGTCAGCACGGCCATGGCCAGCAGGAAGGCGGGCGCCCGCAGCAGGGCGTAGTACACGAGGCTGGCCGCCACGAACACGTACGCCACCCATGGGTGAATGGCGAACAGCAGCCCGACGATGCTCAGCATGATAGCCGGGATGGCCACGAAATGGATCAGTTCGTTGGTCGGGTTCCGGTGGCTCTCCTCGTAGTGGGCGAGCAGCCGGTCGACCGTGCGATCGCTCGACTCGAGCGGGGCGGCGGCGGTGTGCGTCATGGCGTGTCTCCGTGGGCGCCGTTCGATGCGGCGGAACTTCGATGGTGCACACGGAAAAGCCCGATGGCAAGAGCGCTTCCGATGCGTATTTGCTATCAAAAAAGTAGCTTGAAAGCATTACAGGTGCACGCACAGAATGACTTTGGGCACTTTCATCGCGCCGTCGCGCCGCTAAGATCAAGCGCGTGGCTTCCCTCGACACCTCATCCACGCCCCCGCATCCGGCCGCCGAGGCCGGCACGCCCGCCGCCAACCCCGCACCCACCGCGATCCTCGTCGTGGACGACCACGACCTGCTGCGCCTCGGCGTCTGCGCGTTGGTTCAGGCGCAGGCGGCGTCCTCCGGCGCAAGCATCGAGGTTTTCGAGGCCGGCAACGTGGCCGACGCGCTGGTGCTCTACGAAAACCACCGGGCGTCCATCGGCCTCGTGCTGCTCGACCTGGCGCTGCCCGACACGCGCGGCCTGAGCGGCCTGGCCGACTTCCGCCAGCGCTTTCCCGACGCGCGCATCGTGGTGCTCTCGGGCACCGGAAACAGCACGCTGGCGCAGGGCGTGCTGGCGCTGGGTGCGGCAGCCTTTTTGCCCAAGTCGGCCGACCTGAAGGAAGTGGTGAGCTTCATCCGCGCCTGCGGCCTGCTCGACCCCTCGGCGCCCGGCGCCGCCGAACCCCCGCCGCCGGCCTTTTCCAGGCCGCTCGCCGGCCATGCCGAATTCCCCCATGCCAGCGCCTGGCAGGAGCTCACGCCGCGCCAGATGCAGGTGCTGCAATGGGTGCTCGAAGGCAAGGCGAACAAGGAAATCGCGCAGCTTGCGAACCTGAGCGAAGGCACCGTGAAGAACCACGTCTCGACCATCCTGCTGCTGTTCGGCATGCGATCGCGTGCCCAGCTGATCAGCACCCTGCACTGATTTGAGCGCACCGACCGTGGCGCCGAGCGAGCCGTCCGCCGACTACATGCTCGGCCAGCGGGTGCTGCGCGAGAGCATCGCCTCGGTCTACAGCACCTACATCGTCTCGACGCTGACGCACATGGCGTTCGTGCTGGTGTTCGGCGCCATCATCTATTCGCAGCTGAAAGACCCGAGCCTGCTGTTCTGGCTCGCCGCGCTGTTGATCGCCGACATCTACGTGCTCTTCACGCCGCGCTGGACGCCCGAGCGGCCGGCGCGCGAAAGCGCCTACTGGGCGCGCAAGATCTCGCGCATGGTCACGCTGGTGAGCATGGTCACCGCCGTGGTGCCCTGGCTCATCGTGCCGCACGAAAACCTGCCCATGACGTCGCTGCTGATGGCCGTGATCGTCGGCAGCTGCGCTCGCGCGGCCCAGTCGCTCTGGCCGCTGAAGCCGGCGCTGTTCGGCTACACGATGCCGATGTCGCTGGGCATGATCACCGCGCTCGCCTGGCAGGGCGACGGCCTGCACCTCTTCCTGGCGGCGGCTGGCGCCGCCTACCTGCTCCTGACGCTGCATGCGGGCGTCGGCCAGCACAAGCTGCTCACCGAGTCGCTCCTGCTGCGCTTCGAGAACGAGGCGCTTGCCGCACGGCTCGGCGAGCAGATTGCCGCCACCGAACGCGCCAGCGAAGAAAAGACGCGTTTTCTCGGCGCCGCCAGCCACGACCTGCGCCAGCCGCTGCACGCCATCGCGCTGTTCGGCGCCGCGCTGGAAAACGAACTGCGCGACCGCCCGGAGCGCCGCAATGCCGAGCGCCTGATGCGCGCGGTGAATGCGCTGGGCGCATCGCTCGACACCATGCTCGACGTCTCGCGGCTCGACGCGGGCGTGGTCACGCCGGCGCCGCAGCCGGTGCAGCTCGACGCGCTGTTCCTGCCGCTCAACCACACCTTCGCGGCCCGGGCCGAACACAAGCAACTGCAACTGCGCGTGCTCGCCAGCGGCCTGTGGGTGCACAGCGATCCGCAACTGCTGCACCGCATGCTGTCCAACCTGATGGACAACGCGCTGAAATACACGGCACGCGGCGGCGTGACCGTGACGGCGCGCGACCGCGGCGAAACCGTGTGGATCGAGGTGCGCGACAGCGGCATCGGCATCGCGCCCGAACAGTCGAGCCGGATCTTCGAGGAGTTCTATCAGATCAACAATCCTGGCCGCGACCGTTCGCGCGGGCTGGGCATCGGGCTGTCGATCGTGCAGCGGCTGTCGCGGCTGCTCGGCCATCCGGTGCAGATGCATTCGCGGCCGGGGCGCGGCACATTTTTCCGCGTGGTGGTGCCCGCGGTGAAGGCGCCGGCACGGTCGGCGGCCGCATCGGCGTCCGTCGCGGGGGCCGCATCGGCGCTGCGTGGCGGCAACCCCGAGTCCGCGTTGCCCGGGCGCGTGCTGCTGCTCGACGACGAACTGGAAATCCGCGAGGCCATGGTGGGGCTGCTGCGCTCCCATGCCGTCGATGCGCATGCCGTCGACAGCGAGGAAGCCGCGGCCGAGGCATTGAAGCAGGCCGCCGCCGAAGGGCGTCCCTTCGATCTGCTGCTGTGCGACTACCGGCTGGCCGACGGCGCAGACGGGCTCGACGCCGGCTTGCGCCTGAGCCAGGCCGCGAACCAGGGCACGACGGCCACGCCGCTGCTGCTCATCACCGGCGAAACCTCGCCGGACCGGTTGAAGCGCGTGCGCGAATCGCGCGTGCCGGTGCTGTTCAAGCCGGTGGCCGCCGAATCGCTGCTGCGCGCGATGGCAGAGCTCGGGGCGGCCCGGTAGCCGATCCGATTTTTGAGCCTATTGGTATTAATTGAGTACCAATGGCATCTGTAGCCGACAGATGAAATGACTTTCGGCACTGGCGAATACCGTGGTTGCGCCTTACCTTAGCGGGGCACTGGCGACTCGGACACCCCGTCCGAGTCCTCCTGCCAGAGCGCTCACAACACATGGATTCCGGAGGTTTTTCCCCAATGAAGTTCAGACTCGCGGCGGTAGCCGCAGCAGTCGCGGCGACGCTTGCCCTGGCGGCTTGCGGTGGCGGCGGCAACGATGGCAACAGCTTTGCGCCCATCGGCGTGCTCCCGTCCCCGCCTCCCGCTCCCGCTCCGCCGCCCGCGGAGCCCCCCGCGCCAGCCCCTGCGCC
>NZ_JBXASW010000072.1:0-29688 GCF_058809745.1 Variovorax sp. MPBD4-3 | reverse complement strand
GGCGGGGGGTCCGGGTGGGTGGCTGCCATGTGGGTCAGGTAGGCGTCGTAGTCAGGCATGCCGACCATGAGCCGCAGCGACTGCTTGAGCGAGCGCGCGAAGTAGCGCCCGGCTTCGGGCAATGCGAGGCCCATGGCTTCAGCGCGCGGCCGATGCGGCCAGCGGCTCGAACGGCGTCTCCTGCGTGGTCGGCCGGTTGGCCGCGCGTGCCGCCAGGCAGGCCTTGATGCTGTAGACCAGCACGCTGAGCACCACGAACATGAAGAGCGCGCACAGCGCCGCATCCAGCCGGTCGTTGAACACGATGCGCGACATGGCCTCGGGCGTCTTGGCCGGCGCCACGAGCACGCCGTTGGCGATGCCCTCGGTGTACCTGGCGGCATGCGACAGGAAGCCGATCTTCGGGTCGGCCGAGAAGATCTTCTGCCAGCCCGCGGTGAGCGTGCAGGCCAGCAGCCATGCAGCCGGCGCGGCGGCCACCCAGGCGTAGCGCTCGCGCTTCATGCGGAACAGCACCACCACGCCCAGCATCAGCGCCACGGCGGCCAGCATCTGGTTGGAGATGCCGAACAGTGGCCACAGCGTGTTGATGCCGCCCAGCGGATCGACCACGCCCTGGTACAGGAAGTAGCCCCACGCCGCCACGCAAAGTGCCGTGGCCACGAGGTTGGCCGGCAGCGAGTCGGTGCGCTTGAGCGCCGGCACGAAGCTGCCCAGCAGGTCCTGCAGCATGAAGCGGCCGGCGCGGGTGCCGGCGTCCACCGCCGTGAGGATGAAAAGCGCCTCGAACAGAATCGCGAAGTGGTACCAGAAAGCCATCATGGCCTGGCCGCCGATCACCTGGTGCAGGATGTGGGCCATGCCCACCGCCAGCGTCGGCGCGCCGCCTGCGCGGCCCAGGATGGTGGTCTCGCCCACGTCCCTGGCGGTCTGCACCAGCATCTCGGGCGTGACCACGAAGCCCCAGCTCGAGATGGTCTGCGCCGCCTGCTGCGCGGTGCTGCCCACCAGCGCGGCCGGGCTGTTCATCGCGAAGTAGATGCCCGGCTCGATGCACGAGGCCGCCACCAGCGCCATCACGGCGACGAAGGATTCGGCCAGCATGCCGCCATAGCCGATGAAGCGCGCATGGCGCTCGTTGTCGAGCATCTTGGGCGTGGTGCCCGAGGAAATGAGCGCATGGAAGCCCGAGACGGCGCCGCAGGCGATGGTGATGAACAGGAACGGGAACAGGCTGCCCGACCACACCGGGCCGTTGCCCTGCGCGAACTGCGTGACGGCCGGCATCTGCAGCGTGGGCATCACGAACACGATGCCGATGGCCAGCGCGATGATGGTGCCGATCTTCAGGAAGGTCGACAGGTAGTCGCGCGGCGCCAGCAGCAGCCACACCGGCAGGCTCGCGGCGACGAAGCCGTAGCCCACCAGCATCCAGGTGAGCGCCTTGCCGTCGAAGGTGAAGAGCGGCGCCCATTCGGGGCTCTGGCTCACGGCCTGGCCGCCGAAGATGGCCAGCATCAGCAGCACGAAGCCGATCAGCGACACCTCGCCGATGCGGCCCGGGCGCAGGTAGCGCAGGTACACGCCCATGAAGAGCGCCACCGGCACCGTGGCCGCCACCGTGAAGGTGCCCCACGGCGACTCGGCCAGTGCCTTCACCACGATCAGCGCCAGCACCGCCAGGATGATGATCATGATCATGAAGGTGCCGAACAGCGCAATCATGCCGGGCACCACGCCCATCTCCTGCTTCACGAGGTCGCCCAGCGAGCGGCCGTCGCGCCGCGTGGAGATGAAGAGAATGATGAAGTCCTGCACCGCGCCGGCGAAGACCACGCCGGCCAGCACCCACAGCAGGCCGGGCAGGTAGCCCATCTGCGCCGCGAGCACCGGGCCCACCAGCGGGCCCGCGCCGGCAATGGCCGCGAAGTGGTGGCCGAACAGCACGTTCTTGTCGGTCGGCACGTAGTCCAGGCCGTCGTTGTGGCGGTGCGCGGGCGTCTTGCGGTTGCCGTCCAGGCCCAGCACCTTGTCGGCGATGAAGAGGCTGTAGTAGCGGTAGGCGATCAGGTAGGTGCAGATCGCGGCGGCCACCACCCAGAGGGCGTTGACGCTCTCACCTCGGGTCAGGGCCACGGTGGCGAGCGAAAACGCGCCGGCCACGGCCACGACCAGCCACACCAGGTGGCGTCGGATGCTTTGCATTGGGATGTCTCCAGGATTGAACCCCGGGAGTTTTGCCGCGCGGGCGCCGCGGCGCATCCGTCGGACCGCGCGGGCCGAGCGCGTGGCTTTGCGTAATGGAAAACCCGCATGCCCATGCCCGAGGCCCGCAGTTCAATGCCTGCGGGCCTACACGCACGAACCGGACCAAGCCGGAACAATAGGGGTCTGTCTTCAACAAGCGAGCCAGCCGATTGACCGACACCGCTCCCCCTACTTCAACCCAGGCGACCCAGGCAAGCCAGGCGCAGGTGCGCTGCTGCATCGCGGGCGGCGGCCCCGCCGGCATGGTGCTGGGATTGCTGCTCGCGCGGGCCGGCGTCCCCGTCGTGGTGCTGGAGAAGCACGTTGACTTCCTGCGCGACTTCCGCGGCGACACCGTGCACCCGTCGACGCTGGAGGTACTGCACGAACTGGGCCTGCTCGAGGCTTTCCTGCAGCGCCCGCACGACCGCATCGAGCAGCTGTGCGCGAGCTTCGAGGGCCGGAACTTTCCCGTGGCCGACTTCACCCACCTGCCTTCGCACAGCAAGTTCCTGGTGCTGATGCCGCAGTGGGAGTTCCTGGACTTCATGTGCGACGAGGCGCGGCGCTATCCGGGTTTCGAGCTGTGGACCGACGCCGAGGCCGTCGGCCTGCTGCAGGACAAGGGGCGCGTCAACGGCGTGAAGGTACGGCGCGGGCGCCGGGCCGGGAAGCCGCAGGACGTGGAGCTGCACGCCTCGCTGGTGGTCGCGAGCGACGGCCGCCACTCGGCGCTGCGCGATGCCGCCGCACTGCCGCACATCAGCTACGGCGCACCGATCGACGTGCTGTGGATGCGCATTCCCAGGGAAAGCGGCGACCCGGAGGCCACCGCGGGGCACATCGCCGCCGGGCACTTGCTGGTGACGCTGAACCGCGGCGACTACTGGCAGTGCGCGTTCGTGATTCCCAAGGGCGGGCACGCCGCGCTGCAGGCCCGGGGCATCGACGCCTTCCACGCCGAGATCGGCAAGATCGCGCCCTTCTTCGCCGACCGGCTCGCGAAGGCACTGCCCGACTGGAACGCGGTGAAGCTGCTCGAGGTGACGGTCGACCGGCTCGAGTCGTGGTCGTGCAAGGGCATGCTGTGCATCGGCGATGCGGCGCATGCCATGTCGCCCGTGGGCGGCGTCGGCATCAATCTGGCCGTGCAGGACGCGGTGGCCGCGGCCAACCTGCTGGCCCCGATGCTGGCCGGCACGGCCACCGACAAGCAGATCGACGACATGCTGCCGCAGCTGCAGCGGCGAAGGGAATGGCCGGTGCGCGTGACGCAGGCGGCGCAGCGCATGGTGCAAGACCGCGTGCTGGTGCCGGTGCTCGGCGGCAAGATGACGGCGGTGGCGGGCCACGTGCCGTGGCCGCTGCGGCTGCTCTCGCGCTGGCCCGTGCTTCGCCGGCTGCCGGCACGGGCGGTGGGACTGGGCGTGCGGCCGGAACATGTGACCTCGCCGCACCGGTCTTTATGAAATTTTTACGCGCGGCCACCGGCATTCGATGCCGTTTTTATGCGCGCCTTTCGATACTCCATCCACTCCCCAACAAGAGTGAGCAATGGACATCGTCTGGTTGGCCGCCGTCGCGGCCGTGTGGGTCGTCTCGGCAGAGACGCTGGTAAGGCTTTATCGGCTCGACAAGCCGCGCAGGCTGCGCAGGCCGCGCCTGCCGCCTGAGAGGGCGTGACATGGCACTGCACGCGACGCTCTGGTATCACGCGGCCGCCTGGGCCCGGCAGGCACAGGCACGGCCCGACATGACGCTCTACTGGTCATGCTGCGGCACGCCGGCACTCGACGAACAGACCATGCTCGGCCACGTCGAGACCGGCAGCGTCCTCGTGGCATCGTGCAGCCATTGCGGCGCCCGGTGGATGAGCGTCTCGCGCGCGGAAGATCCGACCGACTGGCGCCCGCTGAACGCCGACGACGCCATCGCCATCCGCATGGCCGGCGACATCACGCGCGCCGCACTGCTCAACGCCTGGGCACGCATGGACGAGCGGGCCGGCTGGCGACGAAGAAAACAGCGCGACGCGGAAGACTGACCGGTCGATGCGTCCCGGGCCCGATGCTCAGGGCCGCCGTGCCTGCGTCGACTGGCGCGACCAGTACACGCCGTCGAGCCGGTCGAGCCGCACCTCGCCGCCCGTGGACGGCGCATGCACGAAGCGGCCGCCGCCGACATAGATGCCGGCATGCGTGGGCGTGGACGAACCGAAGAGCACCAGGTCGCCCGTGCGAAGCTGCGACATCGCCACGGCTTGACCGAAGTCCGACATGCGCGCCACCGTGCGCGGCGGCGATTGCCCCACGCTGTTGAGATAGACGTAGCCGATGAGCCCGCTGCAGTCGAAGCCGCCGTCCGGCGTGTTGCCGCCATAGCGGTATGGCGTGCCGACCAGCCCCAACGCGTGAATGGCGATGCTGTTCGACTGCTCGTCCGTGAGCGGCGTGCTGGTGATCGACGGTGCGGGGCCTCGTCCCTGGCGCGGACCCGGAGGGCTTGCGCAGCCCGCCATCAGGAGGCAGGCAGCGATGACGAGAATTTGAAGCAGCCGCGGTGGCGCGGGCATGCGGGAACGTGGCGTTGACACAGGTGCGTCGGACATGTCGGATGGCTGAGCTTGTGAACGTGCACGCACTCTAGCGCGGAACGCGTCCGCTTCCTGAAGAAGAGGCCACGCCCTCCGGGTCTGCGCTGCTGCGCCGGCGCCGCGGAGGGAGAAGATGCAAAAAGAAAATGACGCGAGGCGTGCCGCTTACTTGGCGGCGACGGCGTTGACCGCGTCCTTCAGCGCCTTGCCGGCGGTGAACTTGGGCGCCTTGCTGGCCTTGATGGTCATCGGCTCGCCGGTCGACGGGTTGCGGCCCGTGCGCTCAGGGCGGCTTGCCACGGCGAAGGTGCCGAAGCCGATCAGTTGCACCGTGTCGCCAGCGGCCAGCGCGCGCGACAGGTTTTCGATCGCGGCGTCGAGCGCGCGGCCGGCATCGGCCTTGCTGAGGTTCGTGTCCGTGGCGATGGCGGCGATGAGTTCGGTCTTGTTCAAAACGGGATGCTCTTTCTTCAATCAAGCGGTTGGAAAAAAACGGTAGCGAGAAAGCGCTACCGGGGACCGAACTTTAAACGCCCCGGCGGCGGATGGCGGGGCGCATGCGTTTCAAGAGTGAAACATCTGGTCGAAGCGGGACCTCCGCAAGGCACCCCCCACGCTAGACTGCCGCTTCGTTCTTCCAGGAGACCCCGCCATGACCCGATTGCTAGTACGCAGTTTCGGCGTTTCGCTCGACGGCTTCGCTGCCGGCCCGAACCAGAGCCTGGAGCATCCGCTGGGCGTTCGCGGCCCCGAACTCATGAACTGGTTCTTTCCCACGCGCGTCTGGCAGCAGATGCACAGCACGGGCGAGGCCAACGGCGAAACAGGCATCGACAACGAGATCGCCGAGCAGGGCTTCGCCGAGATGGGCGCGTGGATCCTGGGGCGAAACATGTTCGGACCGGTGCGCGGTCCGTGGCCCGACGAGAGCTGGAAAGGCTGGTGGGGCGACGAGCCGCCCTACCATGTGCCGGTCTTCGTGCTGACCCACCATGCCCGCGCGCCACTGACGATGCAAGGCGGCACCACCTTCCACTTCGTCACCGGCGGCATCCATGAGGCTCTGGCATTGGCACGGGCCGCCGCAGGCACGCGCGACGTGCGTGTGGGTGGCGGCGTGGCCACCGTGCGCGAATACCTGAAGGCCGGGCTGATCGACGAACTGCACCTGGCCGTGCGGCCGGTGCTGCTGGGCAAGGGCGAGGCGCTTTTCGCCGGCCTGGACCTGCCGGCCCTGGGCTACAGCTGCGAGCGGCAGGTGGCAGGCGAGCGCGCCACGCATATGTTCCTGCGCCGCAATGCGCCCTGACGCGGGGCATGCCATCCATGAAGTCCTTAGGCCTATCCTTGTTGCTCTTCAGTGCAACGCCCGTGTTCGCGCAGATCAACGCCGGCACCCTGCCCCCCACCCCGTCGCCCCCGTTCAAGCTCACGAAGGTCGCGCAGTTCGACCTGCCATGGCGCATCGCCTTCCTGCCGGACGGGCGCATGCTGGTCACCGAGAAGATCGGCAAGCTCTACCTCACGACCCAGTCCGGGCAGAAGCTCGAAGTCACCGGCGTGCCGCCAGTGCTCTACCAAAGCCAGAACGGCCTGCTCGGCGTGTACCTGGCCCCATCCTTTGCGAGCGATGGAGCGATCTACCTGACCTATTCGGAGCCCGGACAAGTCACGGGTACCTCGAGCCTGGCGCTCGCCCGCGCGACGCTCAGGATCGGCACCGGCACCGCCTCGCTGGAGGACCTGAAGGTCGTCTGGCGTGACCCGATCAAGGGCAAGGGAGGCCAGGTCGGCGCCGCCGTGGCCTTTTCGCCGGACCAGAAGTTTCTCTTTCTCACGGTCGGCGATCGGCAGCGCTTCACCCCTGCGCAAGACCCGAACCAACCGGCCGGCAAGATCCTGCGACTGACCCTGGACGGCAAGCCCGCACCCGGCAACCCCATGGAAGGCAAGACGGGTGCGCAGTCGGTCCCGGTGATCGATCCGCCGAGAGACACGGAGGCCGCAAAGACCGCGCCGGTCGTGCGCACCCATGTCTTCGACGGCCCCAATCTGACGCCGTCCGAGACATGGAGTTCGGGGCATCGCACGCCCTACGGCCTCGCATTCGCGCCGGATGGCCGCCTTTGGGAGCTCGAGCACGGCCCGCGCGGCGGCGACGAACTCAACCTCATCGAACCGGGCAAGAACTACGGTTGGCCGCTCGTTTCCTATGCGGTGAACTACGACGGCGTGCCCATTGCCAGCCCCGACACGCGCGCCGACCTCGCCAAGCCCGCGATCTACTGGACGCCTGTGCTGGCGCCCGGCAACCTGATGTTCTACAGCGGCGCGATGTTTCCGAAATGGAAGGGCTCGGCGTTCGCGCCCGGCCTCGTCAGCCGTGCCCTGCACCGGATCGAGGTCAACGGCGCGATCGCGAAACCGGCGGAGCACTGGACCGTCGGCTTTCGCGTCCGCGCCGTCGAGCAGGCGCCCGATGGCGCGCTGTGGCTGATCGAGGACGACCGCGAGGGCGGCCTGTATCGGCTCACGCCGAAATGATCAGGCCAGTGCCGTGCTGAACGTGGCCAGCAGGCGCGTCCAGGCGCGCTCCGACTGGGCGGCGTCGTAGACCTGGGTATCGGGCGGGCACCAGCCGTGGGCCGCCGGGTACACCTCCACCTCGGCCGGCAGCTTCGCGCTTTCGAGCGCAGTGCGCAGCGTCACCTTGGCTTCGGGATCTTTGGCGTCGTCGTTCTGGGCCACTGCAATCAGGTAGCGCGCCTGCGTCTGGGCCACCAGGCGATGGGGGCTGTCGGGCGCCGCGGTCACCATGGCGGCGCCATGGAAGGTTCCGACAGCACCTACGCGGCCGGGGGCCACGGTGGCAGTACGCACCGCGATCGGGCCGCCCATGCAATAGCCGGTGGTGCCCAGCTTGCGCGCCTTGTCCACCTCGCGTTGGGCATCGAGCCACGCCACGAAGGCCTTGCCGTCGCTCAGATGCATGGCCGGCGTCAGCGCCTGCATCAGCGGCATCACTTCGGCGATCGGCGTCTGGCCGCCCTGCGCGGCAGTGGGCGCTTTCTTCTGCCGGTAGAAGGGATTCACCACCAGCACGCTGTAGCCCGATTCGGCCAGCCGCCGACCCATTTGCCTGAAGGCCGGGCGAAGACCGAACACGTCGGGCCACACCAGCACGCCGGGTGCAGGCCCCGAGGTGGGTGCGACAAAGTAAGCGTCGCAGTTGCCATCCGCAGTGGCGATGGTCACATCGCGCTCGGCAACGGCGACGGCGTTGGCCACGCTGGGCAACGCCGTCAGCACGCCGGCGGACGCGGCCCACGTAGCGAAGTCGCGGCGGGTGTACTTCTTGAGTTCTTCATGGTCGTTCAGATCACACACGGTTGATTTACCTCATAAGGATGGGAACACGCCAGCTTTTGCCACGAATCGGGACAGCCAGCAAGCAGGCGGGCTTTCCATGAGGCACGGCGGCGGAATCGCCTCGCGCTGCTGGATGGGCGACTTTTGTATAGTTTTGTAGCCCGCATGAGCGGCTCGTACACAAGGTCAAGAACACCCTCGGAGAAAGCGCTGCGCGCCCTAACAATCGCGCCTCCATTTCCACAACTCCCTCTGACGGACAACGACCATGAACACCACCACCCAAGACAAGGTTCTCTACACCGGCCGTACCCAGACCACCGGCGGACGCGGCGGCGCCGCGCGCAGCGACGACGGCCGGCTCGACGTCACGCTCACGCGCTTCGGTACCGTGGGTCCTGGCACCAACCCCGAACAGCTGTTCGCAGCCGGATGGTCGGCTTGCTTCATGGGCGCCATGGCCCGCGCGGCCCAGGCCCAGGGCGTGCGCCTGCCGGAAGGGCTGGCCGTCAATGCCGAGGTCGACCTGGTCGAAGGTGCCGACGGCTTCAGGCTGGCGGCGCGGCTGCAGGTCCTCGTGCCCGGCGTGCCGCACGACACTGCCCTGGCCATCGTCGAAGGCGCGCACCAGCTGTGCCCGTATTCCAAGGCCACGCGCGGCAACATCGAGGTCGCGCTGTCGGTGGCCTGACCCACGCACCGGCCCCACCCATGCCCGCATTCCTCCGAAGGCTGTGGCCAAGCACCCTGCTGGCGCGCGTCACGCTGCTGGTGGTGGTGGGTATGGCGCTGGCCCAGGTGCTGACCTACACAGCGATCCGCTACGAACGCGGGCAGACGCTGATGAACCTGATGGTCAGCGGCGTGGAGCGCGACATCGCGAGTTCCGTGGCCATCCTCGACCGCCTGCCCGCCGCCGAGCGCGCCGGATGGTTCCAGCGCCTGGAGCGGCCCAACTACCGCTTCTCCCTGGAGGGCGTGGGGAACATGGCGCCGCCCTCCTCGCCCGCCCTGGCGCGCTTCGCCGATATCGTGACCAACGCGCTGCGGCCCTTTCCCGTGATCGCTGTGGGCCAGCTCCCGCAGCAGCCCGAGACGGCGTGCATGCAGGTGCGGCTGAACGACGGCTCCTCGCTGTATGTGCTGGCGCGCCGCGTACCGATGCCGGTGGCCGACTGGGTGACCTGGCTGTTGCTCGCGCAGCTGCTGGTGCTCGCGGCCTGCGCCTGGGCCGGCATGCGGCTGGTCACACGGCCGCTGGCGCAGCTGGCCCGGGCCGCCGACCGGCTCGGCCCCGACCTGCGGCCCGCGCCCGTTGCCGAGGGCGGGCCGGCCGAGGTGGCGCAGGCCGCGCGCGCCTTCAACGCGATGCAGCGGCGCATCGCCGGCACCGTGCAGGAGCGAATGCAGATCCTCGCCGCCATCTCGCACGACCTGCAGACGCCCATCACGCGAATGCGCCTGCGCGTGGACCTGGCGGACAACATGCCCGAGGCCGACAAGTTCCGCCAGGACCTCGAATCCATGCGCACGCTGGTGCACGAGGGCGTGGGCTACGCCAAGACCTTGCAGGGCTCCGACGAGACGCCGCGCCGCGTGAAGCTGGACGCGTTGGTGCACAGCATCGTCAACGACTACGCCGACACCGGTCGCCCGGTCACGCTCGTGCACGAGGCCGACGTGTCGCTCGGCACCCGGCCGCACGCGTTGCGCCGCATCCTCACCAACCTCGTCGACAACGCGCTCAAATACGGCGAGCGCGCCGAGGTCGGCGTGCGGCTTCACGACGGTGCCGTGCTGGTCGAGGTCTGCGACCATGGCCCCGGCATTGCCGAGGACCAGCTCGCCGCCGTGCTGCAGCCCTTCTACCGGCTGGAAAGCTCACGCAACCGCGAGACCGGCGGCACCGGGCTGGGCCTGGCCATCGCGCACCAGCTGGCACTGTCGCTCGGTGGCGAGCTGGCCCTGCACAACCGGCCCGAAGGCGGCCTGCGCGCGAGCCTGCGCCTGCCCGCCGCCACGAATCAGGACATCCGATGAACACCACCACGCCTGCCGCCGACCACATCCTTCTGGTCGACGACGACCGCGAGATCCGCGAGCTTGTCGGCGCCTACCTGCAGAAGAACGGTCTGCGCGTGACCACCGCGCCCACCGGCCGCCACATGCGCCAGATCCTCGAGACCGCCGGACCCTTCGACCTCGTGATCCTCGACCTGATGCTGCCCGGCGAGGACGGCCTGACGCTGTGCCGCGACCTGCGCGGCGGCAAGCACAAGGCGCTGCCCATCCTCATGCTCACCGCGCGCGGCGACGAGGCCGACCGCATACTGGGCCTTGAGATGGGCGCCGACGATTACCTCGCCAAGCCCTTCGCCGCGCGCGAGCTGCTGGCCCGCATCAAGTCGGTACTGCGCCGCACGCGCATGCTGCCGCCCAACATGCGCAGCACCGACGAGGCGCGCTACCTGGCCTTCGGCGACTGGCGGCTGGACACGGTGGAGCGCATGCTGCTGGACCACGAAGGTACGGTGGTGTCACTCAGCGGCGCGGAATACCGGCTCTTGCGCGTGCTGGTGGACCATCCGCAGAAGGTGCTCACGCGCGACCAGATCCTTTCGATCACGCAGGGCCGCGAGGCCGAGCTGTTCGAGCGCTCCATCGACCTGATGATCAGCCGACTGCGCAAGTGCCTGGGCGACGACGCCCGCGAGCCGCGCTACATCAAGACCGTGCGTAGCGAGGGCTACGTGTTCGCGGCGCAGGTCGAAGCGCAAGACGCATAGAGACATGCGCAAGCTGCTGTTCTCGCTGGTCTTCCTCTTCGGCGGTTTCGCGTCCGAAATCAGCCAGTCTGCGGGGCGGCCGTGTGCCATGCCTTCGGCCAGCGCTGCACCGCCGCTGCGGCGGCGGCGTTCCTGAGCGCAGGCCTGCCTCCACCCGTTTGCCTCCAGCCGCCACCTCCGGGTGGCGGTGTCGTTTCAGGGCATCCCATCCGCGATGCGCCAGTCGATGGCGAGTTTGTATGGCTGTGTATCCGGCCCCGCTGCCGCGACATGGCCATGCAATCGGGGAGTGCCCACGACACATGCCACATACATCTGGGCGATGTACTAGGGGCCAGCCGACGCAGACCGCGCCGGCACCGTCCCAACCGCAGCCAAAGGCCATTCCATGCACACCGCCCACACGACAACCGCAACGACCACCCGCCGCCGCGACTTCCTCGCCAGCGCGGCCCTGGGCCTCGCCGCCGCGCCCATCGCCAACCTGCTCGCCTCCCCGGCGCGGGCCGCCACGGGCACGGGTGCCACCGGCTTCGCATCGCTCAAGACCATCGCCGCGGGCGACCTGCGCGTGGCCTATGCCGAGGCCGGCCCGGCCGATGGCCCCGTGGCCATCCTGCTGCACGGCTGGCCGTATGACATCCATGCCTTCGTCGACGTGGCGCCGCGTCTGGCGGCGGCGGGCTATCGCGTGATCGTGCCTTCCCTGCGCGGCTACGGCGACACGCGCTTCGTGTCCGACGCCACGCCCCGAAACGGCCAGCAGGGCGCGGTGGCGCAGGACATCGTGGCGCTGATGGACGCGCTGGGCATCCGCCAGGCCGTGCTGGGCGCCTTCGACTGGGGCGCGCGCACGGCCTGCATCCTGGCCGCGATCTGGCCCGAGCGCGTGGCCGGCCTGGTGTCGGTGAGCGGCTACCTGATCGGCAACCCGCAAGCCAACGCCAAGCCGCTGCCGCCGGCCGCGGAGTTCGCCTGGTGGTACCAGTCGTACTTCGCGACCGACCGCGGCCGCGACGGGTATGCCGCCAACCCGGCGGCATTCAACCGCTTCATCTGGCAGCAGGCCTCGCCGCGCTGGCGCTTCGACGAGGCCACCTACCAGCGCAGCGCGCAGTCCTTCGACAACCCGGACCACGTGGCCATCGTGGTCCACAACTACCGCTGGCGCATCGGCCTGGCGGCCGGCGAGCCGCGCTTCGACGCGCTGGAGCAACGGCTGGCCACGGCCCCGGTCATCGCCGTGCCCACGATCACGATGGAAGGCGATGCCAACGGCGCGCCGCATCCCGATCCGGCCGCTTATGCGAAGAAGTTCAGCGGCAAGTACCAGCACCGCCAGCTGGACGGCGGAATCGGCCACAACCTCCCGCAGGAGGCGCCCGCCGCGTTCGCGCAGGCGGTGATCGACGTCACGCGGCTCTGAGTCGCACCACCGCTTCGGATCCACCATGACCCTTGCCATCGCCGCCTTTGTCGCCGGCATGCTGACCGTGCTCAGCCCTTGCATCCTGCCGGTGCTGCCCTTCGTTTTCGCGCGCCATGACCGGCCCTTCGCGCAGGGCAACCTGCCACTGCTCGCCGGCATGGTCGCTGGTTTCGCGGCCGTGGCCTCCCTCGGCGCCGTGGCGGGCGCGTGGGCCGTGCAGCTGAACCAGATCGGCCGCTGGGCCGCATTGGCGGCGCTGGCCCTGTTCGGGGCATCGCTGCTCTCGCCGCGCCTGGCCGCGTGGTGGAGTGCCCCGCTGGTGCGGGCCGGTGAGCGCCTGGCGCACAAACAGCAGCAGCGCGGCGGCTGGCGCAGCGCCGCGCTGCTGGGCGCGGCCACCGGGCTGATCTGGACACCGTGCGCAGGCCCGGTGCTGGGCCTGGTGCTCGCCACGGCCGCGCTGACGGGGCCGGGTGCCCATACCTTGCTGTTGCTGCTGTCGTACGGCGCCGGTGCCGGCGTGGCGCTGTGGGTGGCGCTGCGGGTCGGCGCCAGGCCGCTGGCCGCCTTGAAGGCCAGGCTGCTGCCCGGCGTCGCTGGCCGCCGCATCGCGGGCGTCGCCATGCTGGCCGGCGTGGTGGCCGTGGGCACCGGCATCGACACGCGCCTGCTGGCCCGGTTCGGCGGCCTGGGCGACAGCGGGCTCGAAGCCGGCCTGCTGCAACGTCTGATTCCCGCCGCGCTTGCGGCCGCACCGCAGCCCGCCCGGCTGCCGGTGGAATCAGCGCGGGCCAGCCTGGAAGGCGGCACGCAGTGGCTCAACGCCGCCCCACAGTCGATCGCCGCATTGCAAGGGAAGGTCGTGCTGGTCAACTTCTGGACCTATTCCTGCATCAACTGCCTGCGCACGTTGCCCTATGTGAAAGCCTGGGCGCAGAAATACGCCGGCCGTGGTCTCGTGGTGGTGGGCGTGCACACGCCCGAGTTCGCCTTCGAGAAAGACCCCGGCAATGTCAGGCGCGCATTGCAGGATCTGCAGATCGCCTACCCGGTGGTGCAGGACAACGACTTCCGCATCTGGCGCGGGTTCGACAACCATTACTGGCCGGCCCTGTACTTCGTCGATGCACAGGGCCGCGTGCGGCACCACCAGTTCGGCGAGGGCGGGTACGCGGCTTCCGAGCGCGTGATCGAGGAGCTGCTGCGCGAGGCCGGTGCGCCCGGCACCGGCGATGCGCAGCCTGTGCCGGCGCCGAACGTGGCGCCGGACCTGCGCGGCCCCGGCCTGGCCGCCGACGCCGACACCCTGCGCAGCCCGGAGACCTATCTTGGCTACGAGAAGGGGAGCAGCCCACGCGTCGCCGGCAAGGTCGTGCCCGACAAGCCGGCGCACTACACGCCCGCCGCGCTGCAGTCCAACACTTGGTCGCTGTCCGGCACCTGGACGCTGAAGCCCGAGTTCGTGGAAGGGGCCGATGCGGGTGGCGGCCTTGCGATGCGCTTCGAGGCCCGCGACGCCAACCTGGTGCTCGGCGCGGGCGCCAGCGGCCCGGTGCGCTTTCGACTGACGCTGGACGGCCAGCCCCCCGGGCGGCACCACGGCACGGACGTGGATGCCGATGGCAACGGCGTGGTGGACGCCACCCGCCTGTACCAGCTCGTGCGCCAGAGCGGCACGGTGAAGGCCCGCACAGTGGAAATCCGCTTTCTTGATTCCGGGGCGCGCGGCTACGCATTCACGTTCGGCTGATGCCGCGGCACGCGCCCCTGGTTTTTGGTCCTGCCTGCGTGCAGGTGTTCGGTGAGTGACGGACCATGGCGTCCGGAAAGGAAAATGCAGTGAGAAAAGACGCAACAACGCCCCGCGGCGCCGCCCTGGTGTTCGGCGGATCACGCGGCATCGGCGCCGCCGCCGTGCAGCGACTGGCGGCCGACGGTTACGCCGTCGCGTTCACCTACGTGTCGCGGCCCGACAGCGCACAGGCACTGGTCGCGCAGATCGTGCAGGCCGGCGGCCGTGCCCACGCCATCGCGGCCGACAGCGCCGATGCCCAGGCCATTCGCAGCGCAGTCGCCCTGGCCGTGGAGCGCTTCGGCGCCCTGCAGGTCGTGGTCGTCAATGCCGGCATCTACAAGGCGGGCAGCATCGACGCGGTGCCGCTGGCCGACCTGGACCAGATGCTGGCGGTCAACGTGCGTGGCGTGTTCCTGGCGGTGCAGGCGAGCGTGCCGCATGTGCTGGATGGCGGGCGAATCATCACCATCGGCAGCAACGTGGCGCTGCGCACCGGCCAGGCCGGCTCCAGCGTCTACCAGCTCACGAAGACCGCGGTCGCCGGCCTGGTCAAGGGCGCGGCGCTGGACCTGGCGCCGCGAGGCATCACGGTCAACAACATCCAGCCGGGCCCGGTCGAGACCGACCTGACCGCGGACTGGACCGAAGCACTGGCGCAGCGAAGCCCCTTGAAGCGCGTCGGCAAGCCCCAGGAGATCGGGGCCCTGGTCTCCTACCTCGCGCGCGAAGAGTCAGGGTACATGACAGGCGCGAGCCTGACCATCGACGGAGGTCTGACTCTGTAGTTGTTCTTGGCAGAAGCGGCATGAGAGGCGAGCCACGGCAAGCTTCCCAAGATTCGTACTCGGTGGTGTGGGGGTAGGAGGCGGACTGGACGGCACACGCTCGGCCGTCCCTTTTTCGGGTGGGATCCCGCGAGCGTGCATGGCGCAGGCCTACAGCGACGCGTCGCTTTGGAGGATACGAACGGTGGAACACAGAAAAAGGAGCTTCAGCCATGAGCCTCGAATCGACGATCAACGAGTTCAAGAAAGTGGACGCCGCGCGCGCAGACTACCCCGGCGAGCACCTGGTGGTGCTCGGCGCGGGCGTGTTGCTGCTGCTGGCGGCAGGCCGCAGCCGATCGTTCCTGGCGCGCATCGTGGCAGGTGCGGCGGGCGGTGCGCTGATCGGGCGCGCAGCCAGCGGAACCGGCGGCATTGCGAAGCTGGCGGGTGCATTGCAGACGGGAAGCCGGGCATGGCCGCGTCGCTGACACCGCGTGCCCGTCCGGTTGCCGGGCCCGAGCGCTTCTGGGCGCCGTGTCTGGCCGTGGCGCTGCTTGCAATGTTCCTCTTCTACGTGGCGCTGCAGGACCTGGTCCGCGAAAGCGCCGCGCGCGCACCGGTGCCGGTTGCCGTGATGCCCGCGCATGTGGACGTGCGGCCGCCGCCCGTGATGGCCGAGCGTGCACCGCAGGCGCCGCGGCCCGTGAGGACCTATGCGCTGGCAGTGGCCGATGCCCCGCAGCAGCCGGTGGTCGCAAAGACTGTCAAGACGGTCGAGGTGAGCAAGTGCGTCACGCTTTCGGGCGAGTCTGAATACTCCGACGGCCCTTGCCCCGAGGGGGCCCGCGCCACCAAGCTGCGCTTGCGCCAGGAATGACGCACCATCCGCCGACAGGAACCTCTTGGCTAGGTGACCTGCTCTTGGAGGAAGGCGCGTCCAGAGCCGTTGTCTGTCATCAGGGAATCCAGGTTCAGTCCAGCTGAATCTTCAGGCTCTTGATGAGGGTCCCCATCTTTCGGGCCTCGCTGCGGGTGACCTCCCCGAACTGCTCGGGAGTGCCTACGACGATGTCCGAACCGATCTCCTTCCACTGCGCCCTGAATGCCGAATCCTGAAAGATTCCCCGGATCTCGGCGTTCAGTCGGTCGATGACTGGTTTCGGCGTGCCGGCTGTGGTCGAGATGCCGTGCCATGCGTAGTAGTCGAAATTCGGGTAGCCAAGTTCGCTGACCGACGGAATGTCCGGCAGTTGTTCGGAACGGCTCCTGGTGGTCACGGCAAGCGCGCGAAGCTTGCCAGACCTGATGTGCGGCATCGAGCTGCCAAGAATGTCGAACATGCTGGTGACCTGGCCACCTATCAAATCCACGATAGCGGGCGCCGCGCCTTTGTACGGAATGTGGGTGATATCGACCTTGACACCGTCCTTGAACAGTTCTCCGCCGAGGTGCTGTGGAGTTCCATTGCCCGCCGAAGCGAACGTGACTCGGTTGGCCGGCTTCCTGGCGTACTCCACATAATCCTCGAAGGACTTGAGAGAGCTCGATGCCGATACCTCCAGTACCAGGGGAAACTTCGAGATTTGGACGATCGGAGTCAGGTCCTTGATCGGATCGAAGCCCAGATTCTTGTAGAGATACTGGTTGACAGAGAGGTTTCCGCTCGCGGCCAGCAAGATGGTGTAACCATCGGGCTTCGCCCGGACAACCTGCAAGGTTCCGATGTTGCCGCTGGCGCCAGCCTTGTTGTCCACGATGACGGGCACGTTCAAGCGCTTCGACAGGGGCGTGGCAATCAGCCTCGCCATGATGTCCGTCGGCCCACCAGGCGGAAAGGGGACGACAAAGGTAATGGCTTTCTCCGGCCATTTTCCTTGCGCCATGGCTGCGATCGGCAGCAGCATCGCGGCGAGCAGAGTGAGTCTTCTCATGGTTTTGTCTCCAATGGTTCGGTCAGTGATTTCAGCGCGTGTCGTGAGAATGAATCTGCAGCGCTTCGAGAAACCGCGACACCATGTTGTAGGCGGCAATCGTGGCTGTGAGTTCGACAAGTTGCTGTGGTGCGAAGTGCGCCGCGACGGCCGCGAAAACTTCATCGTCGACCTGCACCTGTCGTGTCATCGCATCCACATATGCCAGCACCGCTCTCTCGATCGGCTCGAACAGCGGGCAATGGGGCCAGTCGGCCAAGCCTGCCAGCTTTCCCTCCGAGACCCCTTCGCTCACGGCGATCGGCGCATGCTGGTCGGCCTCGTAAGGTGCGCGATTCAGCAATGCAACGCGCATGATGACCAGCTCGCGCAAGGCTCCGTCCAGGCTTGATTTCTGTCGAATGGAGGTGAGATATGTGAGCCAACCAGCGGCGACTGCAGGGCTGTGCAAAAGCATCTGGTACAGGTGAAGGACGCTGCCGCGTTGGGCGATCATCTTGTCCACCAGCGGACGCACGGCACCAGTCTGCGTGTCGGCGTAGGGAATGCGAGCCATGTATGAGTTGTCCTGATTCTTGAATGGCGGCAATGCTATCCATCGGCGATCTATCGGTGAAGTTCCATATTTCTATTGATATATAGAATTCTGGAATGAATGTTTCCCCTCGACACCTGCGCATGTTTTTGGCCTTGGCGGAGTCGCTGAACTTCAGCAAGGCGGCCGAACAGTTGTTCATGACGCAACCCAGTTTGAGCAAGGCTGTTCGGGACTTGGAGGAGTCCTTGGGGCTACCGCTGTTCGAGCGCACCACGCGCCATGTTCGGCTGACAGCGGGCGGCGCGCAGCTCGTGGCGGTGGCGCGCAGTGTGGTGGGCGAGTACGACGCCGGTCTCAAGCGACTGCAATCCTCGGCGGAGCGCGAGGCACGACACCTGTCGATCGCGGCGTTTCCCTCTCTGGCCAGCGTGCTTCTACCCCAGGTGTGCGCCGCGCTGGAAGCACGCCACGCCGCGTCCCGCATCACCGTCAATGACTGCAGCAACACCACAGCTGTGGGACAAGTGCTGCGCTACCAGGTGGACTTTGCGCTGGCTTCGATCGCGCCCTCACATCCAGACCTTCACTACGAGGAAGTGGTCCGGGACCGCTTTGTCCTGCTGGCCGGCCGACGGTGGAGGCGGAAGTTGAATCCAGTCGTGTGCCTGGAAGAAATGATTTCCCTGCCGCTCATCACAATGACGGACAACAGCACGGCAATGCGCTACATCAGCGCCGCCTATCTGCAGCGCGGCATTGAATTCCGGCCGAAGATGCAATTCGATCAACTGGGTACCGTGGCCGCGTTCGTGACTGAAGGTTTGGGAGTCGCGGTGCTTCCTTATTTGGCGGCCATGCCGTTGCTCCGACTGCAGAAGGTCGACATCGAGGATGGGCCCCTGCGTTCGATCGGAATCGTCACGCGACGCTTGGGCAACCCGACGACGATCGCAGTCGATGCCATGGCGGAGGTTCGCCGAACATTCGAGGAACTGGTCCTGCAAAACCCGGAACGGCTGCTTGCACCTACAAAATCCACGCGCCGGGCAAATGCTTGATTAGTGCCGATCGGGCGCATGAAGCACTTGTTTATGTAGAGCTTCTCCCGATATCGCATGCCGGCTCCACTCAGAGTCGACTAACAGCAACACTTGCAAATAGGATTAAAGTCGCGCCCTGGACTCACATAAATTAGGTATACCCATGGCTCAGAAAAGCTACGCGCAAATTCAGAAGCAGATCGAGGCACTGCAACGGCAAGCCGACGAGCTTCGAGCCCAGGAGATCGAGGGCGTCGTCGCCCGTATCAAAGAGGCCATTGCCCATTACGGGTTGACTGCAAGGCAACTCGGCTATGGCGACACACCGCGAAAGGCAAAAAAGGTCGACGCGCGCAATGCGGGCTCCACCGGTGCTCCGGCCTATTCGGACGGCCTCGGCAACACCTGGGGCGGCCGCGGCCCACGCCCGCAATGGTTGAAGGCGGCGCTGGCTGCCGGCAAGTCACTCCAGGACTTCGCGTCGCCCAGCGGGCCTGCGCCTGCAAAAGCAGCGAAGGCACCCAGGAAGGCCAAAGGCGCGCCTGCCAAAAAGCGCAGCGCCACGGCATATCGCGATGAAGCTGGAAACACGTGGTCCGGCTTCGGCCCCAAGCCCCGCTGGCTGAAAGAAGCACTGGCGGCCGGGAAGACATTGGAGCAATTGGCCGCAATGGGCGCGTGACGCGAGCTCGGGAGCGAAGAAGCAGACCGACGCTGTCGTAGCCTCTTGTATCGCGCCCCCAACCACATGCACAGCTTCTGGCAGGCGTTCACCTCGTTGGGTGACAGCGGATTTCTCTTGCCTGTCGGGCTGCTGATGGCGCTGTGGCTCTTCCTTGGCAAAGGCTCGCGTACGGCTGCCCTGCACTGGGTCCTGATGTTTGGCGCCTGCGGGCTCATCGCCATGCTGTCGAAACTCGCCTTCATGGGCTGGGGCATCGGCAGCGCAAAGTTCAACTTCACCGGCTTCAGCGGCCACACTGCGCTGTCCACGAGCGTATGGCCTGTACTGCTGTGGATGGCTGTGCCGCACATGACGCAACGGCGGCGACTGATGGCCGCAGCGCTGGGCTGGTGCTTGGCCATCAGCATTGGCATCTCGCGCCTGGCGCTGGAGGTGCATTCGAATTCGGAGGTCATCGCGGGTGCCGCGCTGGGCACCATTGTCAGCGCCGGCTTTTTGTGGTGCCACAGCCGGCTGGTTTCTCTTCCTCGAGGCAGGCAGTGGCCGCTGATTGCCATGGTCTTGCTGATTGCCCTGCTTTTGCAGGGGCGTCCGGCGCCGACCCAGGACGCTCTCGAGGTGATTGCGGCCAAGCTGGCAAACCGGGAGCGTCCCTACACCCGGCATGACATGCTGGCCAACTCCCCGGCCTCACCGGGCTGATGCGTCATGCAGGCAGCGCAGTACGGGCCTACTGCTTGACTTGACTATTGGATGAGGAGTCTGCTGGAGCCCTCTGCGCGGCGGCCGCCGCTTCGGCTTCTTTTTCCTTCTTGTTGGCCATATGCCGCCCGACCACGCAGCCGCCAGCAGCGCCAAGAAGACCGTGATGCCCCGCAACATGGCCGCCCACGCCGCCTACCACCGCACCCTTGATGCAGCCTTTGGCGTCTGCGGTGCCGGCCATGGTGAGCAATGCAACGGCGGTCGTCGCCGCAATCAAAGCGAATGAAGTCTTCATGACAGGTCCTTGTGTTGTTGATGGTTTAGGAACCACTCACACTAGCTGCTTCCGACGCTTGCAGCGTACGCGGCGGCGGCATCCATCTGTAGGCCAGTTTCGGCTTACCCGCGGAGTTGGCTTTACGGCGGCGCGTGGCCGAATCCATCGACTGACAGATCGCGCTTCTCCGATCACGTGGCGCGAGCCCTTGCTGGGCTTCTGAGCAGGCTCGCCACACTCCCCATCAACGCAGCCAGAGCCGCAATCGCCAGGCCCCAGTGCACTGCGCCGTGGGACGGCAGCATCCCGAACATCAAGCTCATCAGCAAGCTGCCGAGCGTCAACCCCGTGAGCCGTGCGGTGCCTTGCGCGCCACCGGCCGCGCCGCTGCGATCCTTGGGTGCCGAGAGCAACATGTTCTGGTTGTTCGGTGTCTGAAAGAAGCCGAAACCCAGGCCGGCGAGGCTCGTGAACACGGCGATCGGCAGGACCGGGTTTCCGTGCAGCGGCCACAGGGCACACAGGGCCAGGCCGCTTGCGAAGCACGCGCTTCCGGCCGCGCACAGCCATGCAGTCGGCACGCGCTGGGCCAGGCGTGCCGACAGCGGCGCGGCCAGCATCACCGCCAGGGGCCACGGGGTCATCAAGAGCCCGGCGGTCACCGCGCTCTGACCCAGTTCGTGCTGGATATAGAACGGCAGCGCCACGAGGCTGGCCATCTGGCCTGTAAAGCAGCAGACGGAGGCAATCACCGAGATCCGGAAGGAATGCACGCGCAGCAGGTCCAACGGAACCAGCGGCGCCGCCTTCGGCATCTCGCGCCGTACCAGCAGGACCATGCAAAGGGCCGACATGGCAAGCAACGCGCCGCCGTGCAACGGATGCACCACCAGCCGGTCACTCCCCAGCACGAAGGAGGCGAACATGACCGCGTTGAGCGCAATGCTCCACACGTCGATGCGACGCACCGAGCGCGGCGGGCTCGGCAAGCCCGCGCAGGCTGCGAGCACAACGAGGCCGATCGGCAGATTCACGGCAAAGAGCCAAGGCCAGCTTGCCGCGGAGAGTATGAAGGCGCCCAGGGTAGGCCCCGATGCGGAAGCGGCCGCGACTGCGAGTGCATTCCAGGCGATCGAGCGCGCCAGCAATCGATGCGGATAGGTGAAGCGCAAAAGCGCCAGCCCGAGGGGCATCACGGCTGCACTGCCCAAACCCTGGAGGCACCTCGCGGCCACGAGCCAAGGCAACGACGGCGCCACCGCGCACAACACCGACGCCGCGGTGAACAGCGCCACACCACCGGCAAAGACCCGCCTATATCCGAACCGCTCCCCGACAGCGGAAGCCGGCAACAGGAACATGACCACGGCCAGCTGGTAGGCCGTGATGATCCAGACGGCATCGGCGGGTGTCGCCTGCAATTGCTGCGCAATGCCTGGCAGCGCGATGTTGGCGATTGCGCCATCGAGCACCACCAGCACGCCTGCGCCCAGGATCGCGGCGACGGCTGCGTAGCGCCGCGGCAGAGGCAGGCCATCGGCATCGTGCACGGCATTCAGGTCGTTCGCCTCCCGGCCTTCGACGGCGCTAGCGATGGTGGAGGAAGGGTTCGGTCGAAGCGTGGGTGACAACATGATTGGACAACTGGAAGGGTCACGCTCTATTGCGCCAGGCCAGCTTAGGACTGCACGCACGGCTTGCACAGCGCGCGGCGCGCAGCTTGTCCCTGCATGGGGCGCCTGTCGAAATCCTCGCGGCCGTGCTAGGTTCGGGCATGCCGACAGAAGCCGACCTGAACCTGCTGTTTGCGTTGAACGCACTTCTTTCCGAGGGCAGCGTCGCGAAAGCCGCCGAGCGCCTGGGCCTGAGCGAGTCGGCAATGAGCCGCGCACTCGCGCGGTTGCGGGAATCGACCGGGGACCAGCTCCTCGTGCGCGCGGGCCGCGCAATGGTGCTCACGCCGCATGCGCTGACGCTTCGCGACCGCGTCAGGGACTTGGTGCAGGAGTCGCGCGCGGTGCTTCAGACCGCTGGCGCGAGCATGGATCCCCGCACGCTCCGGCGCCTGTTCACCATACGGGCCAACGACGGCTTCATCGAGGCCTTCGCGAATCGGTTGGTGGCTCGCGCCGCACACGATGCGCCCGGCGTTCGCCTGCGCTTCGCGCCCAAGCCCGACAAGGACGTTCGCCCGCTGCGCGAGGGACTGCTCGATCTGGATGTCGGCGTTCTCGGCGATTCGGGTCCGGAGGTACGCGTGCAGGCGCTCTTTCGCGACCGATTCGTCGCGGTGGTGCGCCAAGGCCACCCTCTGCTCGCCGAACCCGAGATAACTGCAGAACGCTACGCCGCCTGCGACCACGTGGTCACTTCGCGCCACGGCCGGACCGAGGGACCGGTGGACAACGCGCTTGCAGCGATGGGCCTGGTTCGCAATACCGCGGTAGTAGTGCCGAGCTTCAGCACAGCCCTGTCGATCGCGGCCGAGACCGACCTGGTTGCATTGATACCGTCTTCGTACTTTGAACACCTGAGGACGCGGGGCACGCTGTGCTCGTTCCCGCTGCCGGTACCCACGCAGCAGATCACCGTCTCGCAGATGTGGCATCCGCGTCTTGACCGCGATCCTGCGCATCGGTGGCTGCGCGGACTGGTGCTGGAAGTCTGCCGGCCGCTCGATGAGCCACCCAAGTAGACAACATGTACATCGCCCGTTAGCTACAACGCATCCAGCCGCTCGCGCAGCTGCCCAGCCTGCGTGCGCAAGGCCTCGCGCTGCGTGTCGGGCATCTTTTGCAGTTGGCGGTAGACGAGGGCAAGGCGCGGGTTGCCTTCCAGCGCGGGGGCGTGGCGCTCGAAAAAGTCCCAGTACAGCGCGTTGAAGGGGCAGGCACGTTCGCCGGTTTTCCGGGCCGGGTCGTAAGCGCAACCCTTGCAGTAGTCGCCCATGCGCTGCAAGTAGGCGGCGCTGCTCACATAGGGCTTGGTGGCGATCAGGCCGCCATCGGCGCGCTGGCTCATGCCCAGCGTGTTGGGCAGCTCCACCCACTCGAAGGCGTCGATGTAGATGCCCAGGTACCAGCGGTGCAGCGCCTGCGGCTCCAATCCGGCGAGCAGCGCGAAATTGCCGATCACCATCAGGCGCTGGATATGGTGGGCATGGGCGGTCTGCAGCGACTGGGTGATGGCCAGGTGCAGGCAGCGCATGCGCGTGTCGCCGCTCCAGAACCACTGCGGCAGCGGTGCGCGATGCGCCAGTGCGTTGTGCTCCTCGTACCCCGGCATGTGTGCCCAGTAGATGCCGCGCACGTATTCGCGCCAACCCAGGATCTGGCGCACGAACCCCTCCACGGCCGCCAACGGCGCCTGGCCAGCGCGCCAGGCGCTCTCGGCGCGCTTCACCACTTCCAGCGGATGCAGCATCTTCACGTTCAGTGCGAACGACAGCAGCGAATGGAACAAGCGCGGTGCGCTGCTGGCGAGAGCGTCCTCGTATTCCCCGAAATGCGGCAGTGCCGTGGCTATGAAGGCATCCAGGCAGGCCAGGGCTTCATCGCGGTTCAGGGGCCAGCGCAGGACAGCGGCCTGCGGGTCGCCAAAACTCGCGACACCCGCGCGTTGAAACATGTCCCACAGGACGCTGTGGTCGTGCTGGGGGCGCCAATCGGCGGGCTCGGGCGGCGTGCCGGGCCAGCGCTTGCGGTTGTCGTGGTCAAAGTTCCATTGCCCGCCTTCGGGTTCGCCGCCGGCATCCAGCAGCACCTGCCAGCGACGCCGCATATGGCGGTAGAAGTGCTCCATGAGCCATTGCTTGCGGCCGCGCATCAGCGCTGCGAGCTCGCCGCGCTGTGTCAGGAAATGCTCGCTGTCGACCACTTCCCAGGTCTGGGGCTGTGTAGCGGCCCATTCCAGCAATTGCGCATCCAGCCGCCATTCGTCGGGTTGTTGCCACTGGACCTTCTGGGCGCCGTAGTGCGCGGCCAGCGCCGCCAGGTTGGCAGGAATGGACTGCCGGTTGCTCGCGTCGTCCAGCGCCACATAGCGCACGCGGTGCCCGGCGGCGCGCAGCTGGCGCGCGAAGTCGCGCATGGCGGCGAATATGGCCAGGATCTTCTGGGCATGGTGGAGCACGTAGTCGGTTTCCTGGCGCACCTCCATCAGCACGTAGACCACCTGCGGATCTCGTTGGGCAAACCAGCTGTGCCCGGCGTTGAGCTGGTCGCCCAGCACCAGGCGCATGGTATGGGTGGGACCGTTCATGCGTTGCCCCACAGGCGTTGGCAGGCTTTGTCGTGAGCCAAGCAGTTCGCGAGCACTTGGCGCAGTCGGACGCTCAGATGGCCGGTGGCGGTGCTCATGGCGGCGTGCCCTGCGGTTGCGGGCTTGCGCGGTTGCGGCGGCAGCGCTCGGAGCAGTACTTGACTTCGTCCCACACCTCGGCCCACTTTTTACGCCAGGCAAAGGGCCGGCCGCAGCACAGGCAGAGTTTTTGGGGCAGATGCGGTTTGCGATGCATGGCTCATGAATTCAGGCTCTGCTGCGGAGGTCGGGTGCGGCCTGTCGGCATGAACCATACAACGGTGTACATCGGGTTGCTTGTCGCGCGAGTATCCACGCCGCGCAGCCCTGGCCTGGCCAGCAGGCGGCCGCCTTGGGCGGCTAGGCTAGCTAGCGCGCGTAAAAGCCCGGCGAACTCGACAACAGCACGGCTTCGGCCTTGCCGCCACCCTTGATCAGCGATCGCTCGCGCTCCACCGCAACCTGCAGCAGCGCCAGCGTGGCGATACAGGTGAATACGGCAATCAGAAGCCAGAACTCGCCGCTCAGCGAGCTGGCAGTGGGTTTGCGGTCACGCTTTTTCGACATCGTCTTCTCTCTCTCTCTCATGGCTCCTGTTGATGGCGAAAAGGATGCGTCGGGGCCGAAGTCGCTGCTGTCAGACGGCGTTGAAACCAGTTGTAGCGGGCAGGATGACGCGGCGCGTAGGCCGAGCGCGGCGCCTGCCCTAGGACCATTCCAGCCGAAGGCAAATACGCTACCGGCTCGCCCGCACCCGATCTTCGAGCCGCGGGCAAACGCGCTCGCTTATGTGGACTCGGGGACCGACCGCAAATGACGGCATCATCAGGGGCTTGTGGGATGACTATGGAGGTTCTAGAAGCATGCTGGCACTTCGCCCCGTGGGGCAGATCGTGGCGGAACTGAGCACGCGACGTCGCGAACCCACGGCTATTTCCGTGACCGCGCGCGAAGCGCTCGCGGCAAGCCTGCCTGCAGGCTTCCTTTCGCTGGTCGATGAAATCGGCGGGCAGGAGATCGCCGGCGACTTCATGCTGCTGAACCTGGCACAACTGCTGCGCGAGACAGCCGACAGGGACCATCCCTTGATTGCGCTGGGCACGCAGTGGTGGGTCTTCGGCACCTCCGGCACGGGAGACGCGTGGCTGCTGGGCCCAACCGAACACGGCAATCAGGTGGCCTTTCTCGACCACGATCAGGGCACCGACGCGCTGTCGATCGAAATGTGCCTGGACTTCAACCAATGGCTTCAGTTGGCCGACCTGATGGCGCAGGTGGAGCACGTGGAGCAATGCGCGTCAGGCCTCGCGAACGTTGAGAAAATTACCCGGGAGATGAATCGGCTGTCCGAGGGCCTGTCGCAGCGCTATCCGTACAGCTTGGATGCCTGATCCGCACCGGCCCAGGCCGGCAAACGGTTCCGCCCACGGCTTGTGCGCGAGAATGGGCGACGCTCCAAAGGACAGCCCCACCCATGCGCAGACTGCGCTTTCTGACCAGCCGACACCGTGCGCCCTCGACGAACTGGGTGCTGGGCCTGCTGCTGGCCTTCAATGCCGGCGCGGTGAATGCGGGCGGCTTCCTGGTGCTTCACATGTACACCTCGCACATGACGGGGTTCGCGTCCCAGTTGGCCGACGGCCTGGTGCTGGGCAATACCAGGCTGCTGCTGAACGCCCTCGGGGCCGTGCTGGCGTTCACCTCGGGCGCGGCCGTGTGCGCGGTGCTGGTGAATTGGGGCCGGCAGCATCGCCTGCGCAGCGTCTATGCGCTGCCGCTGCTGCTCGAGGCCGCGCTCATGTTTCCGTTCGGGCTGATGGGTGCCGTGACACTCACCTGGGCCACGCCTTTCGCCGTGCCGCTCACGGTGCTGCTGCTGTCCTTCATCATGGGTCTGCAGAACGCGATCGCCTCCAAGACCTCGGGTGGCAGCATCCGGACCACGCACATGACCGGCAACATCACCGACCTGGGAATGGAGATCGGCAAGCTGCTCTACTGGAACAGGAAGTCGGCGCAGGCCCCGGCCTCCCCCGCTCCCGCCGTGCGCCACGACCGCACCCGCATGCGCAGGGCCGCCGGGCTGATCGGCATGTTCGTGCTCGGCGGTGTCGTGGGTGCGCTCGGCTTCAAGTACGTGGGGTTCGTGTGCGTGGTGCCGCTCGCGGCATTGCTGCTGGCGCTGTCGGTGCCGCCGTTCATGCGCGACCTGCCGCGCTCCGGGCTGCTGCCGCGGTTCGCGAAGGGCCAGCACCAGGGTGGATAGGGGCCTGCTTTTCGATCACCACCGCATCGCCGAAAGCCAAATCGCGCCCATCGGGCCCGGAGACCTTCAGGGGTGCGACCGGTTTGCCGCTTTTTCTTTCCACGAGCCGTGAATGGTGTTCGCCACGGCGAAAGAGGTTGTCTTCGCCCCACTGCCGCAAGCCGACGACCACAGGGAAGAGCGCCTGCCCCTTTGGCGTCAGAACATATTGCTGGTACGCCGTGCCGTCCGAAGCCGGCTGAACCTCCAGCACCCCCTCCTCCACAAGCGCCTTGAGCCTGCTTGCCAGGATGTTGCGCGCGACGCCCAGGCTCGCCTGGAAGTCGCCGAATCGGCTGACCCCGTCGAACGCGTCCCGCACGATCAGCAGCGACCAGCGGTCGCCGATGACGTCGAGCGCTCGCGCCACCGGGCAACTCGCCGTGTTCATTCGCTTTCGTTCGGCCATCGACATCTCCGCGCAGCGTAAGCGCCGCCTTCTGGTTGCATTTTAAAACCAACAAGCTATGCTCCATCCAGTTTTGAAATGAAACCAGATGGAGATGAATTCCCATGGATACCGCGAGCAACCCTCCGACCATGCCGAGGAGGCTGGTCGCCCTGTTTGCCTGTACGAGCGGCGTGAGCGTCGCAAACGTGTACTTCGCACAGCCTCTGCTCGACAGCCTGGCGATGGACTTCGGCGTCGCGCCTGCCGCTATCGGCGGTGTCGTGACGGCCACCCAGGCCGGGTCGGTGCTGGCCTTGCTGCTGCTCGTTCCTCTGGGCGACCAGTACGACCGCCGACGGCTCGCCCGCCTTCAGTTGATGGGCCTCATCCTCGCCCTCGGCGGCGTGGCCATGGCTCGAAGCGCCGTCGCCCTGATGGCGGGCATGCTGGCGGTCGGCCTTTTGGGCACTGCCATGACGCAGGGGATGATTGCCTACGCGGCGAGCGCCGCGGCTTCTCATGAACGTGGGCGCGTCGTCGGAGCTGCGCAGGCCGGAGTGGTCGTCGGACTGCTGCTCGCGAGGGTCTGGTCGGGTGTCGTTGCCGACCTGCTCGGCTGGCGCGGCGTCTATGTCGGTTCCGCAGCGGTCATGGTGGTGCTTGGGGCGCTCGTATGGCGGCAGCTGCCCGCACAGCCGGCTGCGGTATCGCGTCTGCCATACATCCAGCTCGTGCGCTCGACGCTGGGCCTCTTGCTGACAGACCGGGTGCTTCGAACGCGCGGCACCCTGGCGTTGCTGATGTTCGCCGTCTTCAGCATCTTCTGGAGCGCGCTCGCCTTGCCGCTTACCGCGCCACCCCTGTCGCTGTCGCATTCCGCCGTCGGGGCGTTCGGGCTGATTGGTGCCGCCGGCGCGTTCTTCGCGGGGCGGGCAGGACGTTGGGCCGACCGGGGGTGGGGCCAGCGCACGAGCGCCGCTGCGCTCGCCCTGCTGCTCCTGGCATGGATACCTCTCGGCTTCACGCAGTCGTCGTTGTGGTGGCTGGCGCTCGGCATCCTGATGCTCGACGTGGGCTGCCAGGCGCTGCATGTCACCAACCAGGCGATGATCCTGCGAGGGCCGGCCGAGTCGCATGGCCGCCTCATCGGGTGCTACATGCTGTTCTACGCAGCGGGCAGCGGTGCGGGGGCCATTGCATCGACGACCGTGTACGCGCACCTCGGATGGCTTGGCGTGTGCGTGCTGGGCGCATCCGTGAGCGCGCTCGCGCTCGTCTTCTGGGCCTCGACCTGGGTGCGTCCTTGCATCGGCGCGCCATGCGTGCAGCCGTGAGGGACTGAATTTTTCTTGTCGACCTGCACATGCGGAACCTCCGGAAGACCCGGGCCTCTTACCCAGTTTTTCTCTTCCCAGATGAATGAAATCCGCAATGCCGCCGCCGAGCTTTCCCGTTTTCGCCGCCGTGTGGTGGTGGTCGGCTGTGTGGTGCTGTTCGGTTTCGGACTGATCGGCGCGCGCCTGGCTTTCCTGCAGGTCGTGCGCCACGAAGAACTGGCCGACCGGGCGGAGAGCAACCGCACCGCCGTCGTGCCTGTGGTGCCCAACCGGGGTCAGATCCTCGATCGCAATGGCGTCGTGCTGGCTTCGAACCATGCGGCCTACACCCTGGAAATCACGCCCTCGAAAGTGGGGGACCTCGGCTCGGCCCTGGACGAGTTGGAGGCCATCGTCGAGATCACGCCGAGCGACCGGCGCCGCTTCAAGCGCCTGCGCGAAGACGCGCGCAGCTTCGACTCCATCCCCATCCGCACCCGCCTGAGCGACGAGGAAGTCGCGCGCTTCGCGGCCCAGCGCTACCGCTTCCCGGGCATCGAGATCAAGGCGCGTCTGTTTCGCACCTACCCGCATGGCGAGGTGGCATCGCACGTCATCGGCTACATCGGCCGCATCAACCAGCGCGAGAAGACCGCCATGGAGGACTGGGACGACGAAGAACAGGCGAACTACAGGGGCACCGACTACATCGGCAAGCTCGGCATCGAGCAGAGCTACGAGAAAACACTGCACGGCCAGACCGGCGTCGAGCAGATGGAAACCTCCGCCGGCGGGCACGCGGTGCGCCGTTTGGCCCGCCATCCCGCCACGCCGGGAAACACCGTGATGCTGTCGCTGGACATCAAGCTGCAGAAACTGGTGGAGGACATGTACGGCGAGCGCCGCGGCGCGCTGGTGGCCATCGACCCCAACACGGGCGAGATCCTCGCCTTCGTGAGCAAGCCCACCTTCGACCCCAATCTCTTCGTCGAGGGCATCGACCACGAAAGCTGGACCGCGCTCATCGAGTCCATCGACAAGCCGCTGCTCAACCGTGCCCTGCGCGGCACCTACCCGCCGGGCTCCACCTACAAGCCCTTCATGGCACTGGCGGCGCTGGAGACCGGCACGCGTGCCGCGGACAAGGTCGAGAACGACCCCGGCTCCTACAGCTTCGGCGGGCGCACCTTCCTCAGTCATCGGGGCGGGCTGGGC
>NZ_JBXASW010000071.1:0-29695 GCF_058809745.1 Variovorax sp. MPBD4-3 | reverse complement strand
GGGGGGGGGGGGGGGGGGGCCCACGCGGCCTCCAACGCCGCGCAGCATCAAAGGCCGCATGCCCCCATCCCAACCTTCCCCCGGAAGTGGAAGGAGCAAGACCATGAACGCACTGCTCTCCGTCGAAAAACTCACGCGCCGCTTCGGCGGCCTCACAGCCGTCAACGCCGTCACGCTCGACCTGCACGTCGGCGAAGTGCACGCCGTGATCGGCACCAACGGCGCGGGCAAGTCGACGCTGATCAACATGCTCTCCGGCGAGATCGAAGCCTCCGAAGGCCGCATCGCGCTCGATGGCGTGGACATCACCGGCCGCGCCCAGGCGAAGCGCGCGCGCGACGGCGTGGGCCGCAGCTACCAGCGCACGACCATCTTCCCGGAGTTCAGCGTGCACGAGAACTGCCGGCTCGCCGCGCAGGCCGCCACGCCGAAACCATGGGCGTTCTGGCAATCGTCGCAAAGCTGCGCCGCCAGCACCGCATCGGCCGACGCGGCACTGGAAGCGGCAGGCCTCGCCCACGAGGCGCACCGCATCGCCGGCACCATGAGCCACGGCGCGCAACGGCAGCTCGAAGTGGCCATGTGCCTGGCCACCAAGCCGCGCGTGCTGCTGCTCGACGAACCGCTCGCCGGCATGGGCGCCGAGGAAACCGACCGCATGCTCACGCTGCTCGCGCGGCTGAAGGCCACGCATGCCATCCTGCTGGTGGAGCACGACATGGACGCGGTGTTCCGCATCGCCGACCGCATCACCGTGATGGTGAACGGCACGGTCATCGCCACGGGCAACCCCGCGGAGATCCGCGAGAACCCCGAGGTGCGCACCGCCTATCTCGGCGAGGAGCAACACTGATGCTGATCGTGCGAGACCTCAACACCTACTACGGCAACAGCCACATCCTGCGCGGCGTGCATGCCGGCATTCCGGCGGCCACCTCGGTCGGCCTGCTCGGGCGCAACGGCATGGGCAAGACCACGCTGATCCGCACGATGATGGGCTACGTGCGCCCCGCTTCGGGCGAAGTGCAGGTCGACGGCCGCACCGTCACCGGCCTGCCGCCCGAGAAGATGGCGCGTCTGGGCATCGGCTACGTGCCAGAGGGGCGCGGCATCTTCCCCAACCTGTCGGTGCGCGAGAATCTCGTGATGAGCGAGCGCGCCGGCATCGACGGCCGCCGCGAATGGACCTTCGACCGCGTCATGGCGACCTTTCCGCGCCTGTCGGAGCGGCTGTCGCACGGCGGCCAGCAGCTGTCGGGCGGCGAGCAGCAGATGCTGTCGATCGGCCGCGCGCTCATGACCAACCCGCGCCTGCTGATCCTCGACGAAGCCACCGAAGGCCTGGCGCCGCTGATCGTGGCCGAGATCTGGCGCGTGATCGGCGAGATCCGCGCCACCGGCATCGCCACGCTGATCGTCGACCGCGACTACCGCAAGGTGCTGGCGCATACCGACCTGGCGGTGGTGATGGAGAAGGGGCAGATCGTGCGGCACGGGGCTTCGGCGGATCTGCTGGCCGAGCCGCATGCGCTGGAGGAACTGCTGGGGGTCTAGCGGGGTTCCCGCCGTTCACTCGCTGATGAAGCGGCGCAGCCCTTCGAGGTCGATCACGGTGATCCCGCCGTACTCGATGCGAAGAAAGCCCGCTTCCTTCAGCCGGTTCAGCGCCGCGTTGCAGCGCTGGCGCGACACGCCCGACAGGTTCGCGATCTCCTCCTGCGAGGTCTGCAGGTGCGGCTCGCTGCCCGGATGCAGCCACGGATGGAAGAGCCCGGCCAGCGCGCGCGCCACCTGGCTGTCGGCGTCGAGCAGGCGGTGCGCCGCATAGCTGCCCATGAACCAGTGCAGCCGCTCGTTGATCTGCTGCAGCAGGAAGTGGTCGAAGCCGCGCTGCGTGCGGTGCAGCCACTCGAAGGTCTCCAGCGGCAGCTGCGCCACGCGGCTGGGCCGCAGCGCGATGATGTCGGCCGAACGCGGCAGCGCGCGCAGCAGCGTGCCTTCGCCGAACCAGCTGCCCACCGACAGCCCGCCCAGCGTCACCGAGCGCCCGTCGCTCGAGGTGATCGACCACTTGAGCAGCCCTTCGAGCGTGCCGTACCAGTGCGCCGGCGTGTCGCCGCGCCGGCAGAGCGCGGCACCGGGCGCCACCTCGACCTCGCGCATCTCGTCGAGCACGCGCTCTCCGGCGGCCACGTCGAGCAGCGGAAACCACGCCGAGCCCTGCAGCAGTTGCGGGATGGTCAGCGACGCGTGCTGAAGCGGTTGCTTGTTCGTGGACATGGACGGCTCTGGAGGCTCACTGCGCCAGGGGATCAGGGCAAGTCCTTGATGCGCTGCAGCTCGGCCTGCGCTTCGCGCAGCTTGTCTTCGCGCCGCGCGACCTTGTCGGCGTCGCCCTTGCGCCGGGCTTCCCGCAGTTCGCGCTCGCGCTGCGCCACCTTGCGTTCCTGGCTTCGCACGCGCTGCTGGTGATCGGCGGCCAGCCTGGCGTCGCTGCAGTTGCGGTGCACTTCGGCCAGCGCCCGTTCCAGGCCGCGAACGCGCTGGGTCTGGCCGTCGGCCTTGGCCGCGTCGATGTCGCGCGAGATGGCGTCGCGCTTGGCCGCGCAGGTGGCGCTGGGCCCCGGTTGCGCCATCGTCATGCCCGATGTCGCCAGTGCGGCGGCGGCCACGAGAACGAGAGGCAGGAATTTCATGGGCGCTGCTCCTTGCTGCATGAGTGTGTGGAAGGCAGTGGCGACTTTAGCCGCTGGCGCAGGTAAACCCTGAGCCCGAATGTCGTCGCGATGACTGAGTGCAAACGCGCCTCAAAAAATAATGGCGCGCCCCCATGAAAGACACCAGGAGCCACCGACCATGTCGAAGCGCAAAGTGATCGTGACCATCGCCCCCACCGGCGGCATGGCGCACAAGTCGCAGAACCCCAACCTCCCCACGCAGCCCGCCGAGATCGCGGCCGACGTGCTGCGCTGCTGGAACGCCGGCGCCAGCGTGGTCGCCATCCATGCGCGCCGCCCCGACGACGGCGCCACCTGCAACGCCGACGTGTACCGCGACATCAACAGCCGCATCCGCGCGGGCGGCAGCGACATCGTCATCAACAACTCCACCGGCGGCGGCGTGCACGGCGACATGGTGAAGCCGCTGGCCGGCGACCGCTGGGAGATTGCCTGGGAAGAACGCATCAAGGGCATGGATGCCGGCGCCGAGATGTGCACGCTCGACGCGACCACGCTCAACCTGAGCTTCGAGGGCAAGCAGATCCTGATGGACACGCCGATCACCCGGGGCCGCGAGCTGGCCGCCGGCATGAAGGCGCGCGGCATCAAGCCCGAGTGGGAGGTGTTCAGCCCCACGCACATCCTGCAGGACACGACCACGCTGATCCAGGAAGGCCACGACGACGAGCCCTACTTCATCAACCTGGTGATGAACGTGCACCGCAACTTCCAGAATGCGATGCCGTATTCGCCGCGCTTCCTGCAGATGATGGTCGACACCCTGCCCAAGGGCAGCATCTTCTGCGTGAGCGGCATCGGCCCCTCGCAGCTCGAGGCCAACGTGGCGGCGCTGCTGCTGGGCGGCCATGCGCGCGTGGGGCTGGAAGACAACCTTTACTTCCGCCAGGGCGAGCTGGCCACCAACGTGCAGCTCACCGAGCGCATCGTGCGGGTGATCCGCGAGCTCGACATGGAAGTGGCAACGCCTGCGGAGGCGCGCCAGATGATGGGCCTGCCGCGCACGGGCACGCCGCGGCCCGAGTTCGCCCTGGGCTGAGCGGCAAACAAAAGAACAACGAACGGAGACAAGAGCACATGAACACTTCCCGCACCGCACTGGCCCTGGCGCTCGGCACGGCATTCACCGCGTGCGCCTCGGCGCAGGTGTCAGACGACGTGATCCGCATCGGCTTCATCAGCGACATGTCGGGCATCTACCGCGACTACGACGGCCCGGCCGGCGCCGAGGCCATCCGCATGGCCATCGCGGACATGGGCGGCGCCATCGGCGGCAAGAAGATCGAGCTGGTCACGGCCGACCACCAGAACAAGCCCGACATCGCCGCCGCCAAGGCGCGCGAATGGTTCGACGTGCAGAAGGTCGACATGCTGATCGGCGGCGTCAACTCGGGCGCGGCCATTGCCATGGCCGGCGTGGCCGCGGACAAGAAGAAACCGTACTTCGTGGTGGGCTCGGGCGCGTCGAGCCTCACCAACGAGTACTGCTCGCCCTACACGGTGCACTACGCCTACGACACGGTGGCCATGGCGCGCGGCACCGCGAGCGCGGTGGTCAAGGCCGGCGGCAAGAGCTGGTACTTCGTGGCGGCCGACTACGCCTTCGGCGCGGCGCTGCAGAACGACGCGACCAAGACCGTGCTGGCCAGCGGCGGCACGGTGGCGGGCTCGGTCAAGCACCCGCTGGGCGCGAGCGATTTCTCGTCCTTCATGCTGCAGGCGCAGAACTCGAAGGCGCAGGTGCTGGCCCTGGCCAACGCGGGCGGCGACACGGTGAACGCCATCAAGTCGGCGGCGGAGTTCGGCCTCGGCAAGAACATGAAGCTGGCGGGCATGATCATCACCATCAACGACGTGCATGCGCTGGGCTTGAAGGCTTCGCAGGGCATGTACCTCACCGACAGCTGGTACTGGAACCAGAGCCCCGAGTCGCGCGAGTGGTCGCGCCGCTTCTTCGACAAGCACAAGCGCATGCCCTCCTCCTTCCATGCCGGCGACTACTCGGCCGCGCTGCAGTACCTGCAGGCGGTGAAGGCCGCGGGCAGCGACGATGCCGACAAGGTGATGGCGCAACTGCGCAAGACGAAGTTCAACGACATGTTCGTCAAGGGCGGCTGGCTGCGAGACGACGGGCTGATGGTGCACGACATGCACCTGATGCAGGTGAAGACCCCGGCCGAGTCGAAGGAGCCGTGGGACTATTACAAGGTGGTCGAGCCGATCCGCGGCGAGGCCGCATGGACGACCAAGGCGGAGAGCCGCTGCACGCGGTGGAAATCGACATGAGCACATCCCTGGACGTGAAGCGCGTGGCGGTGGTCGGCACCGGCGTGATCGGCGCGAGCTGGGCCGCGTACTTTCTGGCGCACGGGCTCGACGTGAATGCGACCGATCCGTCGCCCGGCGCCGAGGAGCGGCTGCGCGCGGCGGTGGCGCAGCACTGGCCCACGCTGGAGCGCTTCGGCCTGGCGCCGGGTGCTTCGGTCGACCGGCTGCGCTTTCACGACAGCCTGGAAGACGCTGTGTCGGTGGCCGACTTCGTGCAGGAGAACGGTCCCGAGCGCATGAATTTCAAGATCGACCTGTTCCGCCGCATGGACGCCGCGGCGCCGCCGGAGACCATCCTCGCATCGAGTTCGTCGGGCCTGGCGATCAGCGGCGTGCAGTCGGGTTGCGCGCATCCGCAGCGCGTGGTGCTGGGGCATCCGTTCAACCCGCCGCACCTGATTCCGCTGGTGGAGGTGATCGGCGGCGCGCAGACGTCGGCCGAGGTCATCGAGCGCACGATGGCGTTCTATGCGGCCATCGGCAAGCGGCCGATCCATGTGAAGCGCGAGGTCAAGGGCCACATCGCGAACCGGCTGCAGGCTGCGCTGTGGCGCGAAGCTTTTCATCTGGTCGATGAGGGTGTGGCGAGCGTGGCCGACATCGACACGGCCATTGCGCACGGACCCGGCCTGCGCTGGGCGGTGATGGGTCCGTTCATGAATCTGCATCTGTCGGGTGGCGCGGGCGGCATCGAGCATGTGCTGGCGCATCTGGGCGGACCGATCGAGGACTGGTGGAAGGACCTGGGCGCGCCGTCGATGACGGCGCAGCTGAAGCAGAAGGTGAAGGAAGGTGTGGACGAGGCGCTGGGGCAACGCCGCACGGCGGACCTCGAAGCGGTGCGCGACAACCTGCTGTTAGACCTGATTCGCGCTAAGGCTGATAGCGGCAAGCTTGAGTAGGTCGGGGCCTTGCTTGGCTCTTGTCGTGCTGTGAATGGCTTGTTCGGGGCTCGCTCACGCCGACGGGGTGCCTTGCTCCGCGAATGTCCCCCGGGCTTCGCCCTCCTCCTTTATTTCGCTGCGCAAGGCACCCCGCCGTCGTGAGCGTTCAGAGCACTTGTTGATCGAGCGGAACAACGGCAGCGCTCGTTGTACACAGGCCACCGGGTGCTCCCCGCAGCGAAATAAAGGAGGAGGCCGCAGGCCGGGGGACATTCGCGGAGGGGAGTACCCGGTGACCTGTGCACGCCCCCAGAACAAACCCGGAAAAACACAAAAAATGACCGACTTCCTGAACGACGAAAACCTGATCGCCCCACCCCGCACGGTACGCATCGACTTCGACGACGGCTCGTTCGCGTTGCGCTCGCCGGTGGCGCTGAAGCCCTATGCGCGCTGCATCGGCGAATGGATCGAACGCTGGGCGCGCGAGACACCCGACGCGCTGGCCCTCGCCGAGCGCGAGGAGGCCGGCGAAGGCTGGCGCAAGCTCGACTACCGTGCATTGCGACAGGCAGTCGGCGCGGTCGCGCAGGCACTGCTCGACATGAAGCTGCCGGCGAACCAGCCGGTCGTGATCCTCTCGGACAACGCCATCGACCACGCGGTGCTGATGCTCGCGGCCATGCATGTGGGCCGCACCGCTTGCTCGCTTTCCAGCGCCTACTCGCGCATGGCCAAAGACCCGTCGCGGCTGCACGGGATGCTGCAGGCGCTGAAGCCGGCACTCATCTATGCATCGGACGCCAGGGTCTACGGCGGCTCGCTCGCGGGCTGCGGCGTGGAGGCGGCCACGGTGTTCAGCCGCAATGCCGATGCGCATCCGGGTGCCATCGCGTTCGAACAGTTGCTCGCGGTACGAGAAACGCCCGCCGTCATGCAGGCCTTTGCCACTGTGCTGCCCGACACGCACGCCAAGTACCTGCTGACCTCCGGCTCCACAGGCAGGCCCAAGGTGGTCATCAACACGCATCGCATGCTATGCGCCAATCAGCAGATGATGGCGCAGACATGGCGCTTCCTCGCGCAAGAAGCGCCGGTGCTGGTCGACTGGCTGCCCTGGAGCCACACCTTCGGCGGCAACCACAACCTGCACATGGTGCTGTGCCACGGCGGCGCGCTCTACATCGACGAGGGCCGGCCCGCGCCGGGCCTGATCGAGAAGACGGTGCGCAACCTGCGCGAGGTGAAGCCCACGCTGCTGTTCAACGTGCCGCGCGGCTTCGACATGCTGCTGCCTTTTCTCGAAGCCGACGACGCGCTGGCCGCCGAGGTGTTCTCGCGGCTGCGGCTCGCGTTCTACGCGGCGGCGGCGCTCGCGCCCTCCACATGGCAGCGGCTCGAAGCCGTGGCGAGGCGCGTGCGGCCCACGCGGCCGCTGTGGCTCACCACTTCCTGGGGCGCGACGGAGACTTCGCCCGCCATCACCTCCGCGCACTGGAAGCTCGACGGCGCCGGCTGCATCGGCGCGCCGCTGCCGGGGCTGGAGCTGAAGTTCGTGCCCAACGGCGAGAAGCTGGAGATGCGCGTCAAGGGCGTCTCGGTGTTCCCCGGCTATCGCGACGCACCGCGCGAGACCGCCGAAGCCTTCGACGCGGAGGGCTACTACCGAATCGGCGATGCCGGCTTTCTCGCGGACTCGGCGCAGCCCGCGCAGGGCGTGATCTTCAACGGCCGCGTGGCGGAAGACTTCAAGCTCTCCAGCGGCACCTGGGTGTCGGTGGGCACGCTGCGCGTGAAGCTGGTGTCGATGCTCGCGCCGCATGCGCAGGACGTGGTGCTCACCGGCCACGACCGCGACGAGATCGGCATGCTGGTGTTCACGAGCCCGCAAGGCGCCGCGTTGCCGCCGGAAGCCATGGACGAGCGCATCGCCGGCGTGCTGCGTTCGCTGCGCGACGAAGGCGCGGGCTCCTCGCAGTGCCCGGCCTGCGCGCTGGTGCTGGCCGAGCCGCCGAGCCTCGATGCCGGCGAGATCACCGACAAGGGCTACATCAACCAGCGCGCGGTGCTGACGCGGCGCGCGGCCGAGGTGGAAAGGCTGCACGCTCGCGGACCCGTGGGCGATGCGCGGGTGGTACGGCTCGACTTCTGATTGCCCGGTGAAGGCGGAGCAGGTGCTCCGCTGGTCATGAAGGAAGGCGAGGTGCAGTTCGACGAACTGCGCACTGCGCACTGCGCACTGAAAAGCTACGGCAACGCCAGCCACTTGCGCCACAAGACCAGCGCCTTGTCCTGGTAGCGGCGGGTGGCGGCGAGCAGCTCGGCGCGCGGCGCGGGCGACATGAGTTCGGCCGGCAGCAGCGGGTCGCGGATGAGATGCGCGATCACGGCGCGCCCCAGCAGCAGCGACTCGCGCATCGCCACTTCGAGCCGCTGGGTGCGCAACCGTTTCTCGCTGCGCTCCAGGCCCGCCTGCAGGCGGCGGCAATCGGCCGCAAGAACGCGCACGTTCCACAGCTTGCGCGCGGCGGCCTGCGCGGCATCGTCCAGGTCGGCCAGCCGGAACACCAGCGCGCTGGGCGACAGCCCCAGGGCTGCAAGCTGCACGCGCTCGCCCTCCAGCCCGCCCGCGAGGTTGTCGGGCCGGATGTGCAGCCCCGGCCGCAGCGCCGCGAAGCCGCGCAGCGAGAGCGCCAGGGCGTGGTGGCGCCAGGCCGTCTTGTCGGCGCGCGGCACGCCGGCGTCGTGCACGGCGAGCCAGTCGCCGTGCCATGCGACGGTCTGCGCCTGCTTGTGACGCCAGTCGTCGACCGCGCGCGACAGCGCCGGGCCATCGCGGTTGAGCGCGTAGCTGCCTCGCTCGCCGCGCGCGATCTTGCCCTCGGCCGCGAGCCGCGTCAGGCCCACGCGCAGCGTCGACTCGCCGATGCCCATGAGCTCGCCCGCGCGGCACAGCGCCTGCGAACTCAGCGTGCCTCCGTCGGCCACCAGCAGGTCGAGGATCAGCTCCGGCGCGCTGGGGATGGCCACCGGCACATTACATACTTTGTCCATGATTGCGAAAGAGAGAAATATTTCCTAGGATGCAGCCGAGCGATCGCTAATGTAATTTAGCCCTAAAGGATGCACACATGGCCATGCAGTACGTGACGTACGACGTGGACCGCACGGTCTGCACCATCACGCTGAACCGTCCGGAAAAGCGCAATGCGGTCGACGGTGTCGTGGCCGCCGGACTGCGCCAGGCCTTCGAGCGTTTCGAGGCCGACGACGCGCTTCGCGTCGCGGTGCTGGCCGGCGCGGGCGGCAACTTCTGCGCGGGCGCCGACCTCTCGGCCGTGGGCGACCCGGCCCGGCGCAACGAGCTCGACCCCGAAGGCGGCGGCAGCGGGCCGATGGGGCCGACGCGCATGGCGCTGTCGAAGCCGCTCATCGCGGCGGTGAACGGCTATGCGGTGGCGGGCGGCCTCGAACTCGCGCTGCTGGCCGACCTGCGCGTGGCCGACGACGACGCGGTGTTCGGCGTGTTCTGCCGCCGCTGGGGCGTGCCGCTGATCGACGGCGGCACGGTACGGCTGCCGCGCATCGTGGGCATGGGGCGCGCGCTCGACATGATTCTCTCGGGCCGTCCGGTGGGCGCGGCCGAGGCGCTGTCGATGGGCCTGGTCAACCGCGTGACGCCGCCCGGCGGCGCGCTGGCCGCCGCGCAGGAACTGGCCCACCAGCTTGCCGCCTTCCCGCAGCAATGCATGCTGGCCGACCGCCGCTCCACCTACGGGCAGTGGGACATGCCGCTGGCCGAAGCGCTGCGCCGCGAGGGCGCGCAAGGCGTGCCGATGGTCTTTGCCGAGGGCAAAACCGGCGCCGCGCGTTTTGCCGGCGGCGCGGGCCGCCACGGCGAGTTCGGGCGCTGAAGCCCTCAGCGCCCCGGCGCGGGCCTGGACGGCTTCGGCTTCGGCTTGCTGCTGCCGCCGAACATCTTCTCCACCTGCTGCCCTATGCGCGCGCCGATGGCCGTGCCCACGCCCGGCAGCACCGCGCTGCCGATGGCCGCGCCGGTGAGTGCGGCACCTGTCAGCGAGAGCTCGGGGTCGCTCACGGTGCCGCCTATCTTGAGCGGCACGCCGACCACGCCGTCGACCAGGTCCACCGCGATCTCGCCGTCGAGCTTGCGGTTGAACAGCTTCAGGCTGCCGCTTGCCGTGAGCACGCCCGAGCGGGCCTTGAGGTTGGAGTACTGCAGCACCACGCCGTTGTCGGTGCCCTGGGTGTCGAGCGTGCCCGTGAGTTCGTCCAGCGGCGTGCGGCCCCCGCGGCTGATGCCGGCGGTGCTCACCGCCTTGGCCACGTCCAGCTTGGTGAGCGTGGCGGGCTGCACCGAAAAGGTGGTGCGGGTGTGCAGGTTGCGGACCAGCGCGCTCACCTCCTCGGCGCTGCCCGCCTCGGCCACCAGCGTGGAATGGCCGGAGACCTTGCCGGCCACCGAAGTGCGGCGGTCGAAGGCCTGCACCAGGCTTTCGATGTCGACCTGGCGCGGGTCGAGTTCGGCCGACACGCGCAGCTTGCCGTTGGCCAGGGTCTCGAAGCGCGCGACGCCGTTCAAGGTGCCGCCGCCTACGTCGATGCGGGTGCGCCAGCGGTCCTGCCCCGCTTCGCGGTCCAGCCGCAGGCGCGCAGGCGGCAAGGGCGGCGCCAGGCCGGCGCGCTCCACCCGGGCCTGGCGCGGGCGCCACTGAGGGTCGAAGACGATGTCGCCGTCGTAGGCCAGCGAAATGTCGCGCCGGTCGATCCAGGTCAGGTCGCGCCAGCGCACCCGTTCCACGGGCACCGGTGCCAGGGTCCACGGTGCCGGCAGCGCCACGGGCGCCGCGCCCTCGGCGGGCTTGGGCCCCTTGCCGCGAAAGGCCCTCACCGACGCGCTGGGCAGCACCAGGCTTTCGATCTCGACATCGTCCAGCGCAATGACGCGGTGCAGCAGCGGCGCCAGCTTGAGCCGCAGCGTGACCTGCCGCAGGGTGATGGGCCGGGGCTGCCCGGTGGCGACGTCGGACAGCACCAGCATGGGCATCGGCAGCAGCGACCAATGGGCGCTGCCTATCTTCAGCGGCACGCCGAAGCGCTGCTCGAAGCCTTCGGCGATCTTCGCGGCCACCTCGTCGTCGGTGGGCAGCTTCGAGTGCACCACCAGCACCAGGGCGCCGACGCCGATCACCAGGACGGCGGCAATGCCGAGGAGCCAGCGGCGGACAGGGTGCTTCATCGATCCAAGTTAACACGCAAAGGCGACTGCCGTTGTCAGCCGCCGTCGCTATAGTTTTAGCCACCTACTACAGGAAAGAAGAACCGAATGCGTATCTGGAAAAAAGAAATCTCCGTCGAGGAGCTGACCCGCAACCACGTCGGCACCGCCGTCTCGACGCTGGGCATGGAGTTCCTGGAGGTGGGCGACGACTTCATCCGCGCCCGCTGCCCGGTCGACGAGCGCACCCGCCAGCCCTACGGCATCCTTCATGGCGGAGTGTCGGTGGTGCTGGCCGAGACGCTGGGTTCCTGCGGCGCCCACTACTCCGCCCCCGAAGGCGACCGCGCGGTGGGGCTGGACATCAACGCCAACCACATCCGCTCGGTCACCAGCGGCTGGGTGATCGGCACGGCGCGGCCGGTGCACCGGGGCCGCTCCACGCAGGTCTGGCAGATCGACCTGACCAACGAGGCGGGCGAGCTGACCTGCGTCTCGCGCATCACGATGGCGGTGCTGCAGCCGCGCTGAGGGCGGCGGTCTTCTTTCTCCGGCGCAGGGTGCGTGCCGGTGTTCAGGGCGGGGTTCATCACCCACAATCACGCCCCGGGAAAGCCGGGACGTCCCGGCCACCGAGCACCACACCCAACAAGAGGAGATAGAAGAATGTTCAACTGGACTGAACGGCCTGCGTCCGCACTGGCCAACGGCGCGGTCATCGCGCCCGACGAGCGGCTGCCCTGGCTGCAGACCGGCGCCATGGGCGTGCAGCACGTCATCGCCATGTTCGGCGCCACGGTGCTGGCGCCGATCCTGATGGGCTTCAGCCCCAACATCGCCATCCTTATGAGCGGCATCGGCACGCTCATCTTCTATTTCGTGACCGGCGGCAAGGTGCCCAGCTACCTGGGCTCGAGCTTCGCCTTCATCGGCGTGGTGATCGCGGCCAGCGGCTACGCGGGCAAGGGGCCCAACGCCAACATCGCGGTGGCGCTCGGGGGCATCGTGGCCTGCGGGGTGGTCTACATCCTGATCGGGGCGCTGGTGCAGGCCATCGGCACGGGCTGGATCGAGCGCTTCATGCCGCCGGTGGTGACCGGTGCGGTGGTGGCGGTGATCGGGCTCAACCTGGCGGGCGTGCCGATCAAGAACATGGCGGCCAGCAACTTCGATTCGTGGATGCAGGCCGTGACCTTCCTGTGCGTCGGGCTGGTGGCGGTGTTCACGCGCGGCATGCTGCAGCGCCTGCTGATCCTGGTCGGGCTGATCCTGGCCACGCTGGTCTACGCGGTGCTGACCAACGGCATGGGGCTGGGCAAGCCGGTCGACCTGAGCGGCATCGCCAACGCGGCCTGGGTCGGCCTGCCGACCTTCACCGCGCCGGTGTTCACGGCCAACGCGATGCTGCTGATCGCCCCGGTGGCGATCATCCTGGTGGCGGAGAACCTCGGCCACCTGAAGGCGGTGACGGCCATGACCGGGCGCAACCTGGACGCCTACATGGGCCGCGCCTTCATCGGCGACGGCATCGCCACCGTGGTGAGCGGCAGCGCCGGCGGCACGGGCGTGACCACCTACGCCGAGAACATCGGCGTGATGGCCGCCACGCGCATCTACTCCACCGCGGTGTTCGTGGTGGCGGCGCTCATTGCGCTGGTGCTGGGCTTCAGCCCGAAGTTCGGCGCGCTGATCCAGGCGATTCCGCTGCCGGTGATGGGCGGCGTGAGCATCGTGGTGTTCGGCCTGATCGCCATTGCCGGCGCCAAGATCTGGGTCGACAACAAGGTCGACTTCTCGCAGAACAAGAACCTGATCGTGGCGGCCATCACGCTGATCATCGGCACCGGCGACTTCACGCTGAAGTTCGGCGACTTCGCCCTGGGCGGCATCGGGACCGCCACCTTCGGCGCGATCATCCTGTACGCGCTGCTGGGCCGCACGAAGAACTGAGCGGACGAAGCGTGGACCGGGGGGGGCCTGGTGTAACGCCCGGTCACCCGGGTTTGGCTGGCGCCCGTTAGACTCCAACGCTTTTCGCACCGACGTTTTCCAATGGCCGATGTCTCCGCCGCGCGCACCAAGGCGGTTTTCGAATTCAAGAGCGCCACGCTGCCGCTGATCGCAGTGATCCTCAAGACGTCCGACCTGGACGTGCTGGCCGAGGCGCTCGACGCCCAGCTGGCGGATTCGCCCGATTTCTTCGAGCAGGAGCCGGTGGTGATCGACCTCTCGCTGCTGCAGGAAGCGCAGGGCGAGAGCGGCGAGGCCGCCGGCGACATCGACTTCGCCGCCCTGCGCAGCCTGCTGGCGCGCCACCAGACCCAGCCCATCGCGGTGCGCGGCGGCAATGCCGCCCAGCACGCCGCGGCGCGCGCCGCCGGCCTGTCGGTGGCGGCCATGCCTGCCGCGCCGGCGCCGCGCGCTCCCGCCCCGCCGGCCGAACCGCCCGCGTCCGAAGCCCCGCAGATCGTGCGCGAAGTGCCGGTGCCGGCCAACGGCACGCTGCTGATCGACAAGCCGCTGCGCTCGGGCCAGCAGGTCTACGCCCGCGGCGGCGACGTGGTGGTGACGGCGGTGGTGAGCTTCGGTGCCGAGGTCATTGCCGACGGCAACGTGCACGTGTACGCGCCGCTGCGCGGCAAGGCCATTGCCGGCGCGCGCGGCAACACCGAGGCCCGGATCTTCTCGACCTGCATGGAAGCCCAGCTGGTGGCCATCGCCGGCATCTACCGGACCAACGAAGTGGCGCTGCCCGACTCGGTGCTGGGAAAATCGGCCCAGGTGCGCCTGGACGGCAAAAAAATAGCGATCGACCCCATTCCCTGAGCCCCTGCTGGCTCACGGAACGCGGCGACCCTGACAACCAACAACTGAATCGAAACAAGAAGGAATGGCCATGGCCAAAATTGTGGTGGTGACTTCGGGCAAGGGCGGCGTCGGCAAGACGACCACCAGCGCCAGCTTCGCATCCGGACTCGCGCTCGCGGGCAAGAAGACGGCGGTGATCGACTTCGACGTGGGCCTGCGCAACCTGGACCTGATCATGGGCTGCGAACGCCGCGTGGTGTACGACCTGATCAACGTGATCCAGGGCGAAGCCAACCTGAGCCAGGCCCTCATCAAGGACAAGCAGTGCGACAACCTGTTCGTGCTGGCCGCCTCGCAGACGCGCGACAAGGAAGCGCTCACGCAGGAAGGCGTCGAGAAGGTGCTGGCCGACCTCGCCGCGATGGACTTCGAATACATCGTCTGCGACTCGCCCGCCGGCATCGAGACCGGCGCCATGATGGCGATGCACTTCGCCGACGAGGCGCTGGTGGTGACCAACCCCGAGGTGTCCTCGGTGCGCGACTCGGACCGCATCCTGGGCATGCTCAGCAGCAAGACCAAGCGCGCCAAGGACGGCGGCGACCCCATCAAGGAGCACCTGCTCATCACCCGCTACAACCCGAACCGCGTGGCGGGCGGGCAGATGCTGTCGCTGGAAGACATCCAGGACATCCTGCGCATCAAGCTGATCGGCGTGATCCCCGAGTCGGAGAGCGTGCTGCACGCCTCCAACCAGGGCGTGCCGGCGATCCACGACAAGGAAACCGACGTGGCGCAGGCCTACAGCGACGTGGTGGCGCGCTTCCTGGGCGAAGAGAAGCCGATGCGCTTCGTCGACGCCGAGAAGCCCGGCTTCTTCAAGCGGATTTTCGGAGGCAAGTAGGCCATGTCCTTTCTCTCGTTCCTGCTGGGCGAAAAGAAGAAGACTGCCAGCGTCGCGAAGGAGCGGCTGCAGATCATCCTCGCCCACGAGCGGTCCAGCCTCAGCGGCAAGAAGCGGCCCGACTACCTGCCCGAACTCCAGCGCGAACTGGTGGCGGTGATTTCCAAGTACGTGTCGATCAACGCGGAAGACATCAAGGTGCACCTGGAGACCCAGGACAACCTCGAAGTGCTCGACATCAAGATCGAGCTGCCCGACCCTGCGCCGGCGCCCGCGCGCTGAGCGCAAAGAAGCGAAAGCGCACGGACGGGTCCTGCAGGACCCGTTCGGCCAGCGCGCGTTCCCACGCCAGGTAGTCGGCCCAGGCCGCATCGCGGCGCGGGCCGAAGACGCGCATCACCGAGCCCCAGTCGTCGTCGAAGGGGGTGAGCAGCCGGGACGGCACCAAATCGGTCGAAAGCGGCCGTCCTGAAGCCTCCCAGCCCTGCGTTCCGCCCTGGAGCCAGCTGAACACCGCCCCTGAATCCTGGTGCCAGCGCTGGTGCGCGTCGCGCGCCACGCGGGCCGCGGCCATGCCGTCGGGCGAGGTGAAGACCAGCGTGCGCCCGGGAACGGCATGGGCGGCAAGCGGCGCGAGCGAGGCCGGCAGCATGTAGAGCGCGCCGGGCAGATGGCCGCGTTCGTAATCGAGGCTCGGGCCCACGTCGACCACGGTGACAGCGCCGTTGCTGCGCAGACGGGCCAATGCCTCGGGGGTGAGCGGAGCCGGGGCATCCTTGAGCGACATGGCGGGCGCGGGCGGCGCCTGATCGGGTGCCAGCTCGCCATCGAAGACGTAGACCTCGGCCTGGTTGAGCTGGGTGAGCCAGAAGCTCGTGACGGCGGCGCGCAACCGGTGGGCCTGGTCGTCGAGCAGCACGATGCGCGCGCCGCGCGTGGCGACGAGGTTCTCGAAGTGCATCAGCAGTTGCCCGCCCGGCACCTGCCGCACGCCGGTGCCCGAGAAGGCCGGATCGGCGGCGGGACGCACGTCGAATACGTAGAGGGTGCGTGCATCGTCGTCGCGCCAGCGGGCGAGCCGCGCGGCATCGGCCAGGGGCAGCCCGAAACGCTCGATCAGGTCGTCGGCGATCCGGCGCAGCACGTCGGGAGATTCGGGCGGCAGTTCGTCGTCGGGGGCGGCGTTCTGCACGGTCGGTGCGCCTTGCAGGCCCCAGGCCATCACGCCGTCTTCGACGAACACCGCGTCGGGCGCACGGGCCAGCAGCCGCAGCGTGGTGGCGCCGACGATGCCGCGCGTGCGGCTGAAGCAGTTGATGGCCCAGAGGTGGTCGGCCCCGCCCGGCTCGAAGCGCCGCAGGGCCAGTTCGGTGCCCGCATGGTTGCGCGCGCCGGGCAGCGAGAGAAACCTGAACTCGGCCTGCGGCCGCGCGTCGACGAGCGTGGTCGGCCGGCCTTGGCGCTGGCGTTCCCGCAGCGCCTCGACGGGCAGGCCCGGCGTGCCGTAGTACAGCCGGGCGCGGTCGCCGAAGGCCTTGACCAGCGTGCCGTAGCCGTCGATGGCGGGCAGGCCCTCGGACAGCCAGCGCTGCAGGCCGCCTTCGAGGTTTCGCACGTCGGTGTAGCCCAGCCGGGCGAGCACGGCTGATGCGGCCCGGCCCACGCCGTCGGTTGCGCCGTGGTCGTCGTAGAGCACGACAGGGGTGGTGCGGCGCGGCACCAGCGCCTCGATCTGCAGCTCGAAGCCGCTGAAGGGCACGTTGCGCGCGAGGTTGGGGTGCCGCTCGACGAAGAAGCGGGTTTCGCGCACGTCGAGCAGTGCGAGTTCTGCGGCTGGCTCTGCCAGGAGCAGGGCTTGCAGTTCTGTCGGGGCGATGGTCTTTGTGATGCTGCTCATTGAGGCTTTGGTTTTTTCAGGGTGAGTGCACAGGCCACCGGGTACTCCCCTCCGCGAATGTCCCCCGGGGCTTCGCCCCTCCTCCTTTATTTCGCTGCGGGGAGCACCCGGTGTCCTGTGCACATGGACGCAGCGCTCGTGCGAGCCGATCGACAAGTGCTCTGAACGATCACGACGGCGGGGTGCCTTGCGCAGCGAAATAAAGGAGGAGGCCACAGGCCGGGGGACATTCGCGGAGCAAGGTACCCCGTCGGCGTGAGCGCACCCCGAACAATAGATTTCAGCTCGGTTGATTACCAGCCCGCTTCACGAGTGACGCCAACGCACGCGGGAGCGCGGAGAAAGCGCTCTAGCTTAGGCCTCGCCCCCGGCCGCGCGGAACGAAGTTTCGCGACCATGCTTATGCGAAAAGCGCGCATGCAAGACGCCGCTTGCTACCTAGCATCGCAGTCCTTCCCACCATGACTTCGACTGCCGTACCGAACCCCGCCAGGACCACACCCGTGCGCCGCCACTGGTGGTGGCACTACGAAGTGCCCACGCTGCTGCTGGCCGCCGCGCTGTACGTTGCCTGGGCCGCGCTGCTGTGGTGGCACGCGGCGCTGCCGGGCTGGGCCCTGTTCGTGGCCGGGGGCTTTCTCGCGCAGCTGCATTCCTCGCTGCAGCACGAGAGCATCCACGCGATGCGCCACCTGCCCCGGTGGCTCCGCCATGCGGTGGTGTGGCCGCCGCTGAACCTGTGGCTGCCCTACCCGTTCTACAACCGCGGGCACAGCTCGCACCACGTCAACTACCACCTCACGCACCCCGAGCGCGACAACGAAAGCGCCTACCACTCGGCACCCGCGTGGGCGGCCTACGGGCCGGCGTGGCGGTGCATCTACATGGCGAACCAGACGATCGCCTTCCGCGTGGTGCTGGGGCCGTTTCTCCGGCTCTGGAAGCTGGTCGGCTTCGAAACGGGCCAGGTGCTGTCGGGCAATTTCTCGAGGCTGCCGACATGGGGCTGGCATGCACTGAGCGTGGCGCCGGTGCTGTACTGCGTGACCGCGGTCTGCGGCATGGGCCTGGGCGAGTACCTGCTGTACTTCGTGTATCCCGGCATGATGCTGGGCTCGCTGCGCACCTTCACCGAACACCGCTGGGCCGACACGCCGCACGAGCGCGTGGCCATCGTGGAGTCGAACCTCGTGTTCGGGCTGCTGTACCTCTTCAACAACCTGCACCACGTGCACCACCGCGCGCCGACCATGCCCTGGTACGAGATCCCGGTGTACTTCCGCAAGCACCGCGCGGCGGTGCTGCAGGCGAACGGCAACTTCTACTACCGGGGCTACGGGGAGATCGTGCGGCGACACCTGTTCAGGCCGGTGTTCACGCCGGTCCACCCGGCCTGGTAGCACGCCGCCTTCAATCGGGCGCCGTCACGAAACGTGCGACCCGCGCCAGCACCTCCGCCTCCTTGAGGATGCGGCGATGGCCCCAGCCCTGCGTTTCCATCAACTGCGCGCGGCCGATCGCATCGCGGTAGGCCTCGGCGTCGGCAAAGCGGTTCACGCGGTCGTCCCTGTCGTGCACGATCAACGTGCGCTGCGAGATGCGCGGCCCCACGGCGGCGGGTTCCAGCTGGGGCATCAGGACGCCTTCGCGCGCCTCGAACAGCCGCTGCATCGCCAGGCGCGTGGTTTCGCTGAGCCCGAAGGTGTGCGCGAAATAGCGCGTGTATTCGCGTGGCGATGCGGGCGGCGCTAGCAGCACGAGCCGATCTGCCGGCAAGCCCCGCGACGCCGCGAGCGCAAGGCCGTTGGCACCCAGCGAATGCGCGACGGCCGCGCGCAGCGCATGGCCGTCGGCCGCGAGCCGCGCCGCGACATACGCAATGGCCCGCGCGAACTGCGGCGAGTTGCTCATCGTGCCGGCGCTGCGGCCGTGCGCCGGCAGCTCGAGCAGCACGGGCCGCAGGCCGGCATCGGCCACGGCCTGCGCGAGCGGCAGCATCTGCCCCGCATGGCCGCCCCAGCCGTGCGCCAGCAGCACCACGGGCGCCGACTCGGCACCCGAGTCCTGCGCGGCCAGGTGATAGATCCCGACGCTCGCGTCCTCGAAAGCCCAGCCCTCGCGCCGCCACTCTGCACCCGGCCCCTGCGCCCGGTACAGCCACTTGGGCGGCAGCGGCGTGCCGAAGAGGCGGTAAGCGGCGCGCACACCCAGCGCGGGCCACAGCCGTTGCGACGTGGTCAGGCCGAAGCGCAGCGTGCGCATCACGCGTCCCGGCCGGTAGTAGTTCGACTGCGCGGCATGGCCGGCGGCGGAGGTTGTGGAAGTGCCTGTCATGGCGGGAGCTCCTTCGGCTGCGGGGGTCAGTACCAGACCCAGTCACGGTTGCTGCGGGGCAGGCTGCGCAGGGTGTCGCGCACACAGCGGGCACCGGTGACGAGCGCATAGGCGGCGAGGACGAGGGTAATGATCAGCATGGTGCTTCTCCTTTTTATCGCACGGCTGTGCGAAATATTGGCAAATGAGGACGTGGGGAATCCGCCTGCGTCTTGAGCGGCTCAGGCGCTGTAGCTGGAAAGAATGCGCCGCCAGGAGTGCGTGGCGCGGTCGGCGGCCTGCGGGTCGCGCAGGAAGCGCGCGTCGTGCAGCTGGGTCATCATCACGCCGTTGAGCTCGCTCACGAGCTGCGCGGGGTCGGTGTCGGCCTTGATTTCGCCGGTCTCGACAGCCTGCAGCACGGTGCGGCGCAGCGCGGCGCGCCAGCGCGTGATCTCGTCGAACAGCACGTCGCGCAGCTCGCCTTCGCGGTCGTCGAACTCGAAGGCGCCGGCCATGTAGAGGCAGCCGGTGTGCATTTCGACGTCGCGGGTGCGGGCGATCCAGCGCGCCACGATCTCTTCGAGCCGTGGCAGGCCCTTGGGCTTCTGCATGGCGGGCACGAACACGTCGGCCAGGAAGCCGCGGCCGTATTCCTCGATGACGGCCTTCTGCAGCGCCTCGCGCGACCCCACGCGCGAGAACACACCGCTCTTCGACAGGCCCAGCCTGCTGGCCACGGCCTGCAGCGTGATCGCTTCCAGGCCTTCGGCCAGCGCAAGGTTCATCGCAGCGCCGACGATGGCGGCGCGGGTGAGTTCGCTTTTCTGGGTCTTGGCGTCCATGCGGCAAACTTTAGCACAGCCGTGCGAAAACTCAAGCCGGGCCCCTCGAAGCAGCGCTGGGAGCCTTAAAGATGTTTTGCTCATGTGAAACCAACAAACGCATCGTTCCCCGAATAAGCAGTTCTGCCGAGAATCTCCGGTCGGCTCCAACCGGGGCCCCCGACACTCTTGCGCGCCAGATGAACTTCCAACAACTGCGCTCGGTACGCGAGGCCGTTCGTTGCGGCTTCAACCTGACCGAAGTCGCCCACACCCTTCACACTTCGCAGCCCGGCGTGAGCCGGCAGATCCGCGAGCTCGAGGAAGAACTCGGCATCGAGCTGTTCGTGCGCGCCGGCAAGCGGCTTACCGGCCTCACCGAGCCCGGCGGGCATGTGCTGCCGATCATCGAGCGCATGCTGATGGAGAGCAGCAACCTCAAGCACGCGGGCCAGGAATTCATCGCGCAGCAAAGCGGGCTGCTGTCGGTGGCGGCCACGCACTCCCAGGCGCGCTACGCGATGCCGGTGGCAGTGCAGGAATTCCGCGCGCAGTTCCCGAACGTGAAGCTGCACCTGCACCAGGGCTCGCCCAAGCAGATCGCGCAGATGCTGCTCGACGGCGAGGCCGACGTGGGCATCGCCACCGAGGCGCTGGGCGACTATCCGCAACTGGTCGCCCTGCCCTGCTACCGCTGGACGCACTCGGTGATCGTGCCGCCGGGGCATCCGCTGCTCGACGCGCCGCTCACGCTCGATGCGCTCACGCGCTATCCGCTCATCACCTACGACACCGGCTTCACCGGCCGCTCGCGCATCGACGAGGCCTTCGAGCAGCGCGGGCTGGAGCCCAACATCGTGCTGGCCGCGATGGATGCCGACGTCATCAAGACCTACGTGCAACTGGGCCTGGGCGTGGGCATCGTCGCCGGCGTGGCCTACGAGGCCGAGCGCGACACCCAGTTGCGCGCGCTCGACGCGGGGCGGCTCTTCGGCATCAACCTCACCAAGCTCGCTGTACGGCGGGGCACCTACCTGCGCAAGTACGTGTATGCCTTCATCGAATCGTTCGCGCCCACGCTGACGCGGGCGGTGGTCGAAAAAGCCCTGGGAGACGAGGCCAAAGCCTCGCACTACGAAATCTAGAGCCTGTCCAGTGGCGTTTGGGGGGTGTGTACCGGGGACGACAGAAAGGTTAAAAAAGAAGAATGCAGCTTCACACAGGCGGCGTACATTCGGGTTAATTCCCTGGCTTCCTGGAAACGGATCAGCAATGGCATCGACCCCGCAGCAGCAGCAACAGCAAACAAGGGCCGCCCTCAAGGCCGCCGATGCCGCGGAGCGGCGCGAACGGCTCAGACGGGCCCTGCCCGCCACGGTCGAATTGCTGCAGAGCCGCCAGGCCGACCGCATCGACGACGCCGACATCGATGCGTACGTGAGCCTCAACTGGCTCGAATGGCACGGCGGCGGGCTGCGCCTGACCATCACGGGCCGCAACGTCTGCGCCCAATCGGCACCTACCGCGCTGGTCTGAAAAAAACGCCGCAAGCCTTGCGGCCTGCGGCGTCGTATCTGCAGTGCTGTTTCGCCCAATGGCCGAAACAGCGTCTGTTTACTGGCCTGCGATGATGTTCGCGATCACGCCGGTGGCAATGGCCGCGAGCACGAAGTCTCCGCCCACGCCCACCCACTGGTATCCACGGGGCGGCTGCTGCAGCCGGTAGGCACGCCAGTCCTGCACCACGTAGTTGCGGCCACGGTACTCCGGCGGCACGCGGCCACCACGGCGCCATTCGGCGTGCGGTTGGGGGAAGCCGCGGCGATCGAACTGGCGGCCGTCACGGAAGTCCTGGTTGCCGCGATAGCCCGGCGGGCCGCCACGGTGATCGAAATTGGGGCCACGGTGATCGAAGTTGGGACCACGCTGCTCGAAGCGTCCGTCGCCAGGGCCGGGACGGCCGTCGAAGCGTCGATCCTGCGCGACGGCGCTGCCGGCGGCCATGCACATTGCCAGTGCCGCTGCGGCAACGGCCATGCTCTTTGACTTGATGTTCATCTGGAATCCTCCATGCGTTGATGAGACGAGTCCATTGTGTGCCCCGCATGTGTCCGCAACGACCGCTTCAGGTCGCAGTCAGGTGAAATCAGGTAAGCGCTGGTATCCGCGCGGGGCCTTGTCCTTCACGCGGTCCGGCGGCGGAAGGTCGAGTTCGATCAATGCGCCATGAGTGCGGGCAAGATCGAAGGCGCCGGTCGATTGCGGCCGGTCTGTGTGCAGCAACAGCGCGTAAGGCCCTTCTCCACGCGCGGCAATGCGCTGCGTGAGCGTGTCGCTGCCTTCACCCGCGTGTGCCGCGTTCTCGCGTGGGGACGACAGCACCAGCACGCTGCCGCCCAGCACGATGACCGCCACGCGCACGTTGCTGCCCGGCAGCGCCACGGGGTTGCCGATGTGCGTGCCAGCATCTTCAGCGTCAGTGCCCAGCAAGGCGCGGTAGCGCGCCAGCGTCGCATCGAGGTCGCGCACCGCAACGGCCAGGCTCGCCACGCCGAGCGCGCCGTTCGCATGCACGCGCACCTCGCCCTCGGGCACGCGCAACGCGCGCGGCGTGAGGTCGCCGCACAGGAAAGGCAGGTCGGCCGAGGGCGCACGCGCTGTCTGCCAGCGCAGGCGCTCGCCGTCGGGCCGCACACGGCCACCGTCGAGCGGGCCTTCGAGCAGCAGGCCGCGTGCCTTCGCATCGGCGACCGTGGCCGCGGTGTCGCGCGGCAGCAGCGCGAAGTCGACGATGCCCTCGCCGTGCTTCTGCAGCAGCTGCCACCAGCGTTCGCCGGGCGAAGGTTCGCGCCATGCGATCAGCTCGAAGTAGCTGCCGTCGCCGAAAACCACCAGCGCGTTGTGCGTGGCACGGCCCGGATGGTCGCCGCCGCGCAGCACGTGGAAGCCGAGCGCGCCGTAGTCGGCGATGGTGCGTTCGAGGTCGTGCACCGCAATGACGATGTGGTCGAGTTTCAATGGCATGTGTGGGTTCTCTTTGGGAGCTTTCGCTGGATCAGGAGGCGGTGCGCGCCGCGCCGTCGCCGCCAAGGTAGGCATCGCGTATGCGCGCGTCGGCCAGCAGCTCTTTCGCCGGGCCCGAGAGCACGATGCGCCCGGTCTGCAGCACGTAGCCGTGGTGCGCGATCTGCAGCGCGAGGCTCGCGTTCTGCTCGACCATGAACACCGACACGCCCTGTGCGTTGATGCGCGCGATGAGCTCCAGCACCTTGTCGACGTACAGCGGCGACAGGCCCATGGTCGGCTCGTCCATGCAGATGAGGCTGGGGCGGCCCATGAGCGCGCGCGCCATCGCCACCATCTGCTGTTCGCCGCCCGACAATGTGCCGGCCTGGAACTCGATGCGCTCGGCCACGCGCGGGAACAGCTCGAGCATGCGTTCGAGGTCTTCGGCCACGGCCTTGCGGTCGTTGCGCGCATAGGCGCCCATCAGCAGGTTCTCGCGCACGGTCATCGCGGGGAACAGCCTGCGCGCTTCGGGCACCGAGCCGATGCCCTTGCGGATGATCTGCGGCGTGCTCAGCCCGAGCGTGGAGGCCCCGTTGAAATTGACTTCGCCCGAGCGCGGCTTGAGCAGCCCGAGCACGATCTTCATCGTGGTCGACTTGCCGCTGGCATTGCCGCCGAGCAGGCTGACGATCTGGCCTTTGCGCACCTCGATGTCGAGGTCGAAATGGGCCTGCACCGGGCCGTAGAAGCTGTTGACCTTCTTCAGCTGGAGCAGCGGCTTGTTCGATTCGCCTGGAGCCGGCGCGGCGGTGCGCTCCGGCAGCCCCTCTTCGCCGCGGCCATCTCCTCCCCAGAGGGGCGAAGGCGAGAGGCCCGTGCGTGCGACGGTGGCGATCATGCGGGCACCGCCTCTGCGGCACCCACATGGCGATGGCCGAGATACGCCTCGATCACCGCCAGGTCGTTGCGCACTTCACCGGGTAGCCCTTCGGCGATCTTGCGGCCGTCGTCGAGCACGGCGACACGGTCGGAGAGCTGCATCACGAGGTCGAGCTTGTGCTCGATCAGCAGGATGGCCTGGCCCCGCGCCTTGAGGCTGCGAATGATCTCCAGCATCTCGGCGGTCTCGCTCTCGTTCATGCCGGCGGTGGGCTCGTCGAGCAGCAGCAGGCGCGGCCGAAGCGCGAGCGCGCGCGCAATCTCCACACGGCGGCGGTTGGCATAAGAGAGGCTGTAGGCCGGATGGTCGATGCGCGGCGCCAGCCGTTCGCCGAAGAGCGCGATGATCTCGCGTGCTTCTTCGCGCAACGCGTCTTCCTCGCGGCGCACGGCGGCGGGCTGCACCAGCGCCAGCGCAAGCTCGGCCAATGCGCCCAGGCCCGGCACGCCGCCCGCGCGCGGTTTCACGGCACGCAGCCGTGTGTGCGCACCGACCAGCACGTTGTCGAGCACAGAGAGGTTCGCGAACACACGCCCATGCTGGAAGGTGCGCGCCAGGCCGCGCTGCGCGAGCTGCTGCGCGGGCAGGCCGGTGATGTCTTCACCGTCGAACAGCACCCGGCCTTCATCGGGCCTGTCGAGGCCGGTCACCAGGTTGAACAGCGTGGTCTTGCCCGCGCCGTTCGGGCCGATCACGCTCAGCAGTTCGCCCTCGCCCACATGCAGGTCGACGGCATCGACGGCGGTGAGGCCGCCGAAGCGGCGCACCAGGCCGCGTATCTCAAGCAGCGACGGCATCGGCGGCCTTCGCCTTGGAGTTGACGAGCTTTACCTCGGCGCGGATGGCCTGCGGGTTGCGCAGCAGGTTCAGGATCGGGCAGTTGCGTTCGACCGCTTCGAACAGCGCGTCGATGTCTTCGCGGCTCGCGGGCGAATCGATGTGCACCGTGTAGCCGATCTCGTGCGGCCAGATGGGCGTCTTTTCATGGCCCGGCTTGCCGCCGCGCGGATCGATGATGCCGGTCACTTCCACCTCGAGGCTTTCGAGCGGTACTTGGCGTTCGGCCGCCTGGATCAGGAAGATGTGCGTGACGCAGGTGCCCAGCACGCCCAGCTGCAGCTCAGGCGAACTGGGGCCGAGGTTGTAGCCCGCGAAGTCGGGCGGGCTGTCGCTGATGACCTGGTGGTCGCGGATGCGCAGGCGGCGCACGCCGCTGCGGCCTTCGGCCTTCACGCTGGCCTTGAGCTGCACGGGTTGCGCCGTGCCGGCCTCGACAGCGGCATTGCGTGCGAGCACGGCGGCGCGTTTCTCGGCGAGGTAGTCGTTCAGGTGGCTCATGGTGTGGTGTTCTTTCAGACAGTGCCCAGCAGGCCTTGCGGGCGAAAACGAATCAGCAGGAGCAGCGCGACGCCGTAGATCAGCATGCGGTACTCGGCCGTCACGCGGAACAGCTCCGGCAGGCTCACGAGCGCGACCGCCCCCAGCAGCGCGCCGCTGATGTTCCCGAGGCCGCCGAGGATCACCATCGTCAGCGCGAGGATCGATATCTGCGAGCCGAAGGTCTCGTGGTTGATGTACGAATACATGTGCGCGGTGAAGGCGCCGCTCACGCCGGCCGCGAAGCCGCCGAAGCCGAAGGCCAGCGCCTTGTAGCGGTCGGGGCTCACACCGTAGGCGCGCGCCGCCACTTCGTCTTCGCGCACGGCGCGGAAGGTGCGGCCCAGGTGCGAACGCAACAGGCGCCACTGCAGCAGCGCAAGAAGCACCATCGCACCGAAGGAAGCCCAGTAGATGGCCTGGTTCGACGAAGCATCGCGCCCGAACAGCGACAGCGGCGGAATGCCCGACACGCCGATGGGCCCGTGCGTGAGGCTCTCCCAGTTGAGGATGGTGAGCGCCACGATCTCGCCGATGCCCAGCGTGGCAATCGACACGTAGTGGCCGCGCAGCCTGAAGGCCGGGAAGATGAGCGCGGTGCCGATCAGCGAAGTGAGGATGCCCGCGAGCACGATGCCCGTGCCTACCGGCAGGTGCAGGTCGAGCACCAGCAGCGACGACGCATACGCGCCGATGGCCAGCAGCCCCGCATGGCCGAGCGAGATCTGCCCGATGGTGCCGGCCACCAAGGTGAGGCTCAGCGCGAGCGCGCCGTAGAGCCATGCGTTGGTCAGCGTCTGCAGCAGGTACGGCGAAGGATCGAAGAGCGGCAATGCGACGGCCGCCGCGAACACCGCGGCGAGCACGCGGCGCGGTATGTGCCACGGCTTGCTCGGCGCGATGAAGGTGCCGGTCAGCGGCTCGGGCGGCAGCGCGCGCTTGCGCCCGAACAGGCCGTTCGGCTTCCACACCAGGATGACCAGCAGCAGCGCGAAGGCGAAGAGGTTGCGGTACGGCGTGCCGAGGATGGCCACGCCATAGCTTTCGATCAACCCCAGCAGCAGGCTGCCGACGATGGCCCCCGGCACGTTGCCCACGCCGCCGACCACGGTGGCGACCACGCCCTTGAGCGTGGCCTGGAAGCTCATCGCCGGGCTGATGTTGTTGTAGTACATGCCCACCAGCAGGCCCGAGAGCCCGCTCAGCGCCGCGGCGATGGCGAACACGGTCTGGTTCACGCGGTCGACGTCCACGCCCATCTGCTGCGCCGCGTCGCGGTCTTGCGCGGTGGCGCGCACGGCCCAGCCGAGCTTCGTGAAACGCAGGAAGACGAACAGCACGGCCGCGCTCGCGAGACCGATGCCCGCAATGAGGATGTCGAGCGCGCCGATGGTGCCGGTGCCGATCTGCAGCCGCCAGTCGGGCAGCTGCGTGGGCAGCGAGCGCGGGTCGGGGCTGAACACCAGCTGCACGAGGATGTCGAGCACGAAGCTGATGCCGATGGTGGCCAGCAGCGGCGCAATGCGAGCCGCGCCCTGCAGCGGCCGCAGGCCCACGCGCTCGATCAGCATGCCGAGCGCGCCGGAGCCCAGCACCACCAGCATGATGGTCACGGGCAGCGGCGTATGCAGGTAGGTGATCGACGCCCAGCCGATGTACGCGCCCACCGTGTACACCGAGCCGTGCGCGAAGTTGATGAGGTGCGAGACACCGAAGATCAACGCGAGCCCGACCGCCAGCAACGCGTAGATGTTGCCGATGATCAGGCCGTTGACCGTGTAGTCGAAGAAGGAGGTGAAGCTCATCGGCTACCTGGCCGCGGCAAGCGCTGCCTTCTCGTCCAGCTGCGCCCACTTGCCGTCCTTCACGACAAGATTCACGCTCTTCACGCCGATGATCCGCCGCGTCTGCGCATCGAAGCTGGCCTTGCCGAAGATCACGCTCGGCACGTCCTTGATCTTGTAGAACGCGTCGCGCACGGCCTTGCGATCGGCATTCGCGCCGGCCTGGCGCAGCGCGGCGGCGGCGTACACCACGGCGTCGTAGGCGTAGGCATTGAACGCGTCGGGCTCCTTGCCGTACCTGGCGCGAAAGCTCTTCACGAAGTCCTGCACCTCGGTGCGCGGCTCGTCCGGATAGAAAGCGGTGTTGGTGAAGATGCCGTTCACCGCCGCGCCGCCCAGCTCGATGAACTTCGGCGAATACACCGAGCCCACCGCGGCGATGGGCTGCCTGAGCCCCACGCTGCGTACCTGGCCCGCGATGAGCGCGCCGTCGGGGTAGTAGGAGATGAGCACCAGCCCGTCGGGGTTGGCGTCGCGCACGCGCACCAGCGTCGAGCGGAAGTCTTTCTCGTCGGGCTGGTAGCCCTCGGCGATGGCGACCTGCGCGCCGCGTTCCTGCGCGGCCTTCACGAGCACGTCCTTGCTGGTGCGGCCCCAGTCGGTGTTGAGGTAGAGCACCGCGATGCGCTTGAAGCCCAGCGTCTTCACCGCGAGTTCGGCCAGCAGCGGCTGCGCGTCGGCCTGGCTGATGGAAGGACTCCAGATGTAGTCGCCGCCCTTGGTGAAGTCGGGGTGCGAGTTGGTGAAGCCGAGCTGCACCAGGCCCGCGCGCTGGTAGATGGGGGATGCCGCCATCGAGGCCGGGCTGGAGAAGTCGCCGAGCTCGATGAGCACGCGCTTGTCGTTCACCAGCTTCTGCGCGATGGCCACCGACTGGCGCGGATCGCTCTGGCTGTCCTCGAAGCTGTAGGCCAGCGGACGTCCATGGATGCCGCCCTGCGCATTGATGTGCTCCAGCGCAAGGTCGAAGCCGGCCTTCCACTGCGCGCCGTACTGCGCGTTCTGCCCGGTGAGCGGACCGCTCACGCCGAACCAGACGGGATCGCCCGTGGCGGGCGCGGCCAGGGCCGCGAGCGGCGCGGCCAGCAGGGCAGCGGAAAGAACGGCCACATGGCGCAGGAAGCGGTGGCGGGAAAGCAGCGGCATGGTGTCGGGCCCCGGTCGGTGATGACGAATGAAGATGCAGGGCCGCGATTCTTCGCCTGCCCCCTTCGCCGGGGAACGAACAAAAACGGGGAGGCTTATGCGCTTTCCGAGAAAAGGGGCAAGCGCCACGGCAGCTCGCGGCGGCGATTAAGCTGCGCGCAGCATGAAGCGAAGACACCTCCTCCACCTGCTGGCCGGCGTGCCCGCCGTGGCAGCACTGGCTGCCTGCGGCAAGCGCAAGGCATCCTCCAACGCATTGAAGCCAGGCGCCCGCGTGCTGGCGCTGGGCGACAGCCTGACCTTCGGCTACGGCGCGCCGACCGACGCGTCATGGCCCGTGAAGCTGGGCGAGATCACGGGCTGGCAGATCGACAACGAGGGCGTCAACGGAGACACCTCGGCGGGCGCGCTGCAGCGGCTGCCAGGGCTGCTGAATGGCTCGAGCTACGACGCGATCCTGATCGGCATCGGCGGCAACGACATGCTGCGCGGTGTGTCGGCCACGGCCACGCGCGACAACCTGGCGGCGCTGATCGAACAGGCACGCGCGCACACGCCGCATGTCGCGGTGCTGGCCACGCCGGCGCCCGACGCGGTGCGCGCGTTCGTCGGCTCGCTCAGCGATGCGCCGTTCTATGAAGAGGTGGCGAAGTCGGGGCAGGCGCTGCTGCTCGCCGATGTGTATTCGAGCGTGCTGTCGGATGCATCGCTGCGCTCCGACCGCATCCATGCCAATGCACGAGGCTATGAAAAGGTCGCGCAGCTGCTGGCGGACCAGCTGAAGGCCGCGGGCTGGCGCTGATCAGGCGGCGTTGTTCAGAAGATCGACGTAGGCGCCCTGCACCAGCTGGTCGGTGCCCACGCCCAGTCGCGCCATGAGCGCATGCGCCTGCGCGATGCCGGCTTCGGCGGACTCGCCCTCTTCCAGCACCACTTCGAGCTCGAGGAATTCGCCCAGGCCTTCGACGCGGTCCAGGTGCACGCGCGTGCGGCCCACGATGAACAGCCGGCGCTGCTTGCGCACGCGCCCCGCCTGGCCCCACGCGAGCGTGAGCGATTCGCGCAGCACGTCGGGCGTGGTGCAGGGCGTGATCATGTAGAACGATTCCTTGGGGCCCGCGCTGTTGGCGCGGCGGTAGAAGATCAGCTCGGCGCGGTCGGGCGCGAAGGTGCGCAGCTTGAGGCGGTCGGCGCTGTCGTTGCAGCGGAAGAAGGTGTCGTCCTGTGCGATCTCTGTGGGGCCCTTGTCGGCCAGCGTTTCGGCGATGGCTGCCACGCGTTCGATGCTGTCGATGCGGGCCTTGATCTCGATGTTTCTTGCCATTTTTTGTGCCTTCGGGTTTTGGTCCGGTGGTGCGTGCGAATGGCACCGGGTACTCCCCTCCGCGAATGTCCCCCGGGGCTGCGCCCCTCCTCCTTTATTTCGCTGCGGGGAGCACCCGGT
>NZ_JBXASW010000070.1:0-30086 GCF_058809745.1 Variovorax sp. MPBD4-3 | reverse complement strand
CTGCCCCATCCCAGCCCCGCCACGGCGCATGGCTTGCCTGCGGCGTGGTCGGCGCCACCCTGCTGGCGCTGATCGCGCTGGGCCACGACGGCCGGCGCATCGCGCAGCTCGCGGTGCTGGCATTGCCGATGGTGCTGTGGCTCGCATGGCCGCTGCGCAGCGCGCGCATGCGGCGGCTGCGCACGGTGCTGGTCTGGCTCTGGGCCATGGGCTTCGCGCTGGACGCCACGGTGCGGGCCTACCTGCTCGACACCTACCAGGCCGCGCCCGACGGCGCCATGGTGCTGGGCGCGGCAGCCAACACCAACGCGCGCGAGAGCACGGAGTACCTGTGGATGCACTGGCGCTCGGCCGCCGTGTGGGGCGCCTTGCTGGTCGCCTCGGGCCTGCTGGTGGGCATGTTCGCGCGGCGCGGCGCGGTGGCCGCGACAGCAGCGCGCCCCGCCCGCTGGATCACCGCGCTGCTGGCGCTGGCGCTGGTGGTGTCCTGCGTGGCCTATGCGAGCAAGCCGTGGAGGCGGCTGCATCCCGCGATCTTCTGGACCCAGTGGGCCCAGTCGGTGCGCACGCTGCAGGCCGCCTGGGCCGACCAGCAGCAGCAACGCGACCGCCTGACGGCGCAGGCCAAGGCCATCGCGCCCGTCATCACGCAGGCCGGGCCTTCCACCGTGGTGCTGGTCATCACCGACAGCATCAACCGCGACAACATGGGCCTGTACGGCTACGGCCGCCCGACCACGCCGCGCCTGCAGGCGCATAAGGCGCAGACCGGCGAGCAGATGGCGGTGCTGAAGAACGCATGGTCGGTGGACGCGAGCACCCTGCCCGCCTTGCGCAACATGTTCCGCTTCGGCCTGCCCGACAGCGAGAACCCGCCGCACGTGCTGGCACTGGCGCGCGCCGCGGGCTACAAGGTCTGGTGGATCAGCAACCACGACGACCTGGCCATCGAGCAGCAGCATGCGCGCTTCGCCGACGTGGTCGACATGGTCAACCGCACGCCGGGCCGCGCCAGCGCCTCGCTGGACGGCGAGGTGCTCGACTGCGTGCAGGAAGCGCTGGCCGACACCAGCACCGAGCGCAAGCTGATCGTGGTCCACCTGATGGGCGCGCATCCGCACTACAGCCTGCGCTTTCCGGCAAACGCCAACCCCTTCGACGACGACATCGACGCGGTGGAAAACGGCCTGGTGAAAAACGGCCGCTCCTCATGGGTGCGGCGCTTCCGCCAGGAGTACGACGCGGCGCTGCTGTATCACGACTTCGTGGTGTCCGAGCTGCTGCAGCAGACGCGCAGCGCGGGCAAGCCGCAGGACTACCGCGCGTGGATGTACCTGTCGGACCATGGGCAGGAAGTGGGCCACGTCAGCGACCGGGCGGGCCACAGCCCCTCGACCGCTTCGGGCTACCGCATTCCGGCCGTGGTGTGGCGCAACCAGCAGCCGCTGCCGGCCAGCGAGATGCAGCAGCCGTTTCGCGCGGACTGGACCGGCTGGACCCTGATGGACCTGCTCCACATCCAGTGGAACGGGCAGAAGCCCGAGCGCGACGTGCTGGGCGGCGCCTACCGCTGGCAGGCGCCGGAGATTCCGGTGGCGGTGGAGTCGTTCTCGCGTTAGCTCGTAAGCTGCACAAGCACTTGACGCATCAGAAGCTCGCGTTGAGATTGAAACCCAGCGTGACCTTCGCTGTGCGATAGCCCTCCGGCTTGCTGATCGGCGCGCCGACGAAGAAGTCGTAGCTCAGCTTGCTCCACTGGCCGCGTACGCCGATGACTGCGCCGGCAAGGCCGCGGCCGAGCAAGTCGACCGTCGAACGGCCGCCGACGTGGCCATAGTCGGCACCTACGTACAGCTCAGCCCCGCTTTGCCCCACGGCCCATCCGATGTCGTTGCGGATGAGCCAGCCGCGCTCGCCCATCAGGGTCGTCTCTCCATCGAAGCCGCGCACCGTGTAGCGCCCGCCGATGGCGAAGCGGTCTTGCGGCGTGAGTGGCGTGCGGTTCCACTGAGCGCGGATCAGGCCGGAGTAACGCAGCTTCTGTTCGCCAAGCTTGAATGGAGCGTTCAGGCTGATGTCGGCGGTGTAGAGCTTCAGGCGCGAGGTGCCCTCGCCGAACTCTTCTTCCGGCGCAGCGCGTGAACCAAAGCCGCCGGTGCCGCGTTTGTAGGCCAGCGTGCCTTCGAGCGTCGCCTCGCCGATGAACTCCTTGTGGTTCAGGCTGAACTCCCAGCCGCCGACCACGCGGTGCTGCACCTCGACCTCGGTGTCGTCCACGAAGTTGCGCGACTCGCGGCGCCAGCCCTTGACGGCCACCGTGGTCTTGCGGCGCTGGTCGCGGTAGAGCAGGCGCGAGAGCTTGACCTCCGCGTTGTTGGACTTGCCAGCGTAGACGTAGTCCTGGTTCAGGCCGGTCACGCTCTGGTGGTACTGGCTGTTGGAGGCCGTGAGGCCCAGCAGCCAGTAGCCATAAGGCAGCGAGTAGTGAACGGTCTGGCCTTCGGTGCCCTTGGCCGGATCGCTGAACACGTGGTTGTTGACGTTGTGGTTGGCGCTGACGTAGAACAGGTCGTTCAAGCCGAAGGGGTTGTCCAAAGACAGGGTGGCGCCGGCCTGATAGCGGCCGGTGGCTTCGGTGCCGCTGTCGTCGAGGCTCAAGGTGGCGCGCCATTTCTTGGACTGGACGTACTTGACGACGAGATCGCTGTCGCCGGGCTTGGCATTGGGCGCAGTCGAAGGCTCGATCTGGATATCGGCTTCGACGGTGGGGGCGCGCTTCAAGTTCTCCAGGCCCTGCTCGATGTCGCGCAGGTTCAAGAGGTCGCCGGGGCGCGCGGGGATGGCCGTTGCCAGCAAGGCGGAACTGCCAAGTAGCGCGGAGGAAGAATCAGACGTCGTGCGGATGGCTGCGATGCGGCCGGGGACCAGCGAGAGGGTCAGCGCGCCGGCAGAGAGATCCTGCGGCGCGGCCAGCACACGGGTGGTAACAAAGCCGCGAGCAATGACGGCTTGCTGCGCACGCGCCAGTACCACATTGACGCCGGCAGTACCGAGGCAACGGCCGACCGGCGAATCATTGCCCTCAGGGCCGGACAGATCGGCAACGGCCCATTGGAAAGATTCTGACTGTTCGCCGACCAGCAACACGCGGTCGATGCGGAAGCACGGCGACTCGGATTCGGGAATGCGCTGCGCCGGAGTTGGTGGTGCAGCCTGCGGACGCTGGTCGACGGTGCGTTCGTTCTGCTCACGCAGGGCACGCTCACGCTCTTGCTGGCGCTGCTGCTCGACGAAGGGTTGTGGCGTGCTTGGCACCTGGGCTTGAGCCAGCAAATGTCCACCAATCAGCACGCCGGCCAACACGGCACGCGAATACGTTTTCAATTTCTCTCCCTGATTGTTTTTGTCTGCTTGCACCACCCAAAGGTGATGCAAGCAGTGCCAAGAGTCGCGCGTGTCGATCCTCGCTCGACCTCGGACTCAAGGTCCTGCCGACCGAACCACCACCGCACCTGGTGAGACCTGCGCGCGAATGTTCTGAGCAATTCTTGCCGCCAGCGCATTGACAGCATGGTCGTAGCTCTGAGCAACCTCCTGCGGATGCTCAAACAGTTCATTGAAGCTTGACCAGTGATGGTCAGGGTTCGCAGGCACGCTCCACGACGCCTTGTTGTTTGTCGCGTCAGCACCGTAGTAAAGCGTTTCGCTGTAGAGGCTATCTTCCGTCTCGCCCCGAACCAGATAGGCACTCAGGTTGACGCGCGGAACATAGTCTCTTGAGAAGCGAGCGGAAAACATGCCGACCTCGTTGAGGTAGACGCGCAGCACTGCCTCGGTCGGAGGCAGCTTGCTTTCATCAATTGCAGACTGCGCTGCTCGCTCCGATGCGCCTTCGACCACCTGTGCTTCATAGCCTCGCGCAGTCAACTGCCGAACCAATGCTGCCGTGAGCTTCGGCCCCATGTCTTTTCGCGTGGCTTCCATGCGTTCATTGAAGTCTGAACTCTTGATGCGGTCTGCCAGCGACTGCCACAGCACGCCGAGCGGGATGCCCTTGTTCTCGGTATGCATCTTATCGATGGGCGCCACGGGAACCACCACCACGCGTGCCACCGGAGGCTGCTGCACAGGCGTGACAGGCGATCGGGCACAACCTACCAAAAGGCCGAATGTCAGAAGAGCGGTTAAGAGCTTGATACGCATGGAAACTTTGATCAACGCACTACTGCTCGCATCGACTGAAGGCTGCTCGCAATGTTTGACCAATCTTCTCAACTGGGCTATCGATTGCAACAAAAGAATCCTGAATTCCGTCGCCTTTTTCGCGCCCCCAAAGCTCTAATTTTTTATGAATCGTGGGAGATATCTTTATCTCATCAGCGACCATCGAGACATTGCAAAGCAACATCTTTTTAAACAGTGAATTTTTGTTTTTGTATTGATATTTCTCAAGGAGCGAGGCTACCCAAGCCGCGTAGCTTGCCGCAATCCTCGCTGGATCAAAGAGACGATCAAATTCTTCCGAATTTTCTGGCGTTACGAAACGACTTTGTGTCAAAGCCTCAACGACCGCCTGCCCCAACTCTTCATCTGTAGCACCAGCAGCCATTTGACATTGATATCGCTCTGCATCACTTACGCAGCTTCGATATCCTGATTTAGCTTCGACAAGAAAAAAATCACCATTAAAAAACGCTGAAGCCCATTTTTCATGCACTGGATCCACAATCAAATACCTCTTCTAATGAATTGCCGATACGATCACTTTGACGCCCACGGACTGACCATACGAGATTGCATTAAATATCTGCCCCCACTGCGCCGGGGTTGTGGCGGCGGGCACAGCAATCACCAACTCTCGTCCGACTATTTTACTTGAGTCTAGAGTCACCCCGCTCAATGTGGCATCGGTGAAATTGGCTGCAGCATCGACATTTTTCTTGATTGAATAATAAACGCTGGTTGGGTCTTTTATTTTTGCAGCAGTAAGCGTATCAAGAGTCTTTGCGCTGGTCGCAATACCGGTTCTTGGGTCGAAGAAATCAAATACATCAAAATTCTGGGGCAACCTTGCATTGGCAGGCATCTGCGTCGCTATATAGTCCTCCCAAGGCATGCCCTGCGCTTGATTTCCTCTACCCCACGTAATCCTGATATTGCTGTTGTCCACCGCGGCAGTCCATGGTGGCAGTGGACTCGGAGGCACATCGACGATCTGTCCTGTCCCAGACAGCACTTTTACCTCACCTGTCGTGGTGTCCACAATGCCGCGAGAGCGCGCCGGCAGACCGGGCAAATTGAAAGCGTCATAGCCCGCAGGCGCTTTCCAAGCCGCAGAACCGGCACCGACCTCCGCGGCGCTCTCAGATGCCGCCCGTGCAGAGCTCAACGCCTCGGGCACGAATATCCGCGTCTCTCTGCCAGCACTACCGAGAACCTCGATCAATCGAATCCCACCACGAGCCAACCCGTACGCCAGGAGCGCTACATCTTCGGGCCCCATCCCGGCCTGAAGCGCTTGTGCGTTGACCTGCGCGGTGCTCCATGCTTGCCTGAGCGTGGCATCGTCACACACGTAGGGACCATTGCCGCACCCCAAAGCTGCTATCTCTTTGTTGATGAATTCCACAACTTTGGAGCAGTCCACGGTGCAACTGCTGGCCAACGCAGTAACGCGTTGATCGCGCCGGAAGTCCAAATTGTCGAGCCGAGCGGCCTCAGCGCAGGCTTTGTCGTTGCCGCTGTAGCAATCGGCGCGCGCCTTTTTCCGAGCGACATCCTCGTCATGGCTCAAATAGTTGTTTGCCGCCGCATTGGACCCTGCTTGGCTGCCTAGATTGATCTGCGCAGCATCGCCTCCCGTAATGGCAACCGCAAGCCCGGAAATCATGGCTGCAAACTGAGTCGTGTCCGCGCGTTTGCCATAGGTCTCTGCAGCCAGTTCGCCAATGGCGGCTCCCAGGGCACCAGCACCACACCCAGCCGCGTTGTCCGCACGCGCAGCCCCGACCATGCATCCAGCAATCGCATGGGCGACCTTGTTGGTGAAATCGTCAATGACGCCAGCCTGTGTGAGATTCCCAATCTCATACGCCGTCTGAGCAGCCACAGTGTCGAGAATGGCGTTTTCGAGGCTTTCCTTCAGGTTCTTCTCGAAGCTCCCCCCGTTGATAGCCGTTCCGATCACCGCCCGTGCCGCGCTTGCGATCAGGTTCTGCCGCAACTGATCAACAAATGGCTGCGCTCCGCCATTGAGCGTAGGTGAACCAGTCGGATTGAGATCCATCACCCCGAGAACGCCCCCGGTGACGATGGCCGTCAGCAGGTTCTTCACATTGGCGCTGCTGCCCAGATCGTGCAGAGCGGCCGCCAGATCGCCTTGGTTATTGATGAGAGCGACTGCGGCTTGGCCGGCCAACGCTGAAATGCCTGCTGTGACGGCGCCGCTCACCACAGTGGAAACGGTGAAACCCGTGGACGCTATGAATCCCCCCTCGCCCAGGACAGCCACGCCACCGTTCACGGCCGTACCCGCCGCCTCGCCAGCAGCAGCACCAAGCTCGGAAGCCGCGCCTGCGGTGAAGTACGCGGCCACGATCGTCACAATGGCCGCCCCCTCCGGCGTGAGCCCCTGCTGGTCGTAGTTCCAGTTCTTGTGAGCCTCCTCAACCCTTTGCCAGTCGATCTTGTCCTTGAGCTTGGGATCGTTCGTCAGCTGGTCCACCCATCCCATGCCCGGCTGCTTGGCCAACTGCTCGACGCTGTCCCTGGCGCCCAGACCAGCCTGGATGTGGTTTGCAGTGACCGTCAGGTTGCCAGAATTGAACTGGTTGTAGTTGGTGGTCTGGTCGCTTTGCCCCTTGTCCTTGTTCTTTTGGTAGGCCAAGTCACGACCTTGACTCGTGGTCTGCTCGCTGTGCTCGGTGGTCTGAGTGCCAAGAAGGAGCTGATCGGCTTGCAAGGTCAGCGTGCCGGGCGTGTTCACCGTCGTACCGGCCATGGCCAGCGTATCGACGGCCTCGATAGACACGTTCGCCCCGTTGAGGGTCGTGCGCGTCAGGCTGCTGTCTTCGACCTTGGTCTCGGTCGCCTTGCGGGCGTTGATGCCTGTGCTGGGGTCATGCCAGAGGATCTGGCCCGGTTCAATGCCCCTGGTGCGCGAATTGGTCGACCCAGTGACCGAGCTGCTGTTGGTCGCGGCCTGAATGACGACATTGCCGCCTTTGATGCTGATGTCCTTGGCCGCATCGACTTGCACACCTTGGAGAAAGACGCTGCCTCCCTGGAGCAGCACGCCCCCCTGGCTGCTGGTGATCGTGCTTGCGGACGCCGTGTCAGTCTGGACGCTAGCGCTTGTGGTGGTGGCCTTGCCATAGGGCAGCGACGGCATGGTCGGCGTACCAGCAAGCAATCCTGTCAGGCCGCCGATGCCTTTCTTGTTGCTCTGCAATTCGGCGCTGACGCTGCCGGTGTTACGGCCCTCGACGATGGCGAGGTTTCTGGTGGCGCTGATCGCCACACCCTGCGTACCGCTGATGTGCGAGCCTTCAATGCCGATGTCTCTACCGGCATCCATGGACACGACTCCGCCCGAGAATCGGCTACCCACGCTGGCCCTGAAGTTGTATTCGCCGGAGAGCGTGTTGTCGGTCCGGCTGAAGAGCCCCTTTTCCTTCCACTCGCGCATGAAAGCGCCCGACACATCGATCTGCCCCGCCGCGATGTTGATGTCGCGGTCGGCGTGCATGCTCAACAGGCCGTTGCCTGCATCGACCGTCGCCTGCCGGGCGTTGATGTCGCGGCCGGCATTCAGGAGCGTAGTCCCGTTGGTCGTGATCGTCGTGCCGACTTCCTTGTTTGTGATGGAGTAGCCGCTCCATTGTTCGCCCAGGGCGAGGATCGCCGAGGACGTCGTAACGGTCCCAAGGTTGATGTCGTTCTTTGCCGTGAAGGAAGTGAGACCACCTCCTCCTTGGTTGGATACGATGGCACCGACCAGATTGATATCGCGCCCGGCGCTGGCGACCAGCGTGCCGCCGGGGTTCGTCACATACAGGCCTGCGACACGGTCGATGCCCGTGTTGCCGAGTGGACCGGAGGCCGTCGTCGTGCGGACGTTGATGTCACGCCCGGCCTCCAGCGTCAGCTTGTCCCGAGCATCGATCACGCCGCCGAGGTTGTTGATGTCGAGCTGGGCCTTCAGCCCCACCTGACCACCGCTGATGCGGCCGCCCAGGTTGTCGATGGTGTTGGCGTTGATGCTGACCAACTGGCGACCGGCGATGGTGCCCGTGTTGACCAGGTTGTTGTCCTTGCCATCGATCTTGACCTGGTTGCCCGCCAGCAGCGCCCCCGATCCGTCAATGTCGCCGGGCCGCACGCGCACATAGACCTGCGGCACCAGAACGCGCTGCGTCGTCCCGTCTGGCAAGGTCACGGTCTGCTCGACCAGCCAAACGATGTCGCTGGTGAGCTGAGCCATCTGCGCTGCCGTCAGTGCGACTCCGGGGCGCAGGCCGTATTGCTGTGCGAAGGTCGCGCCCGCGTTCATCAGCGCCGCGTATTGTTCCTCATCGTTGCTGTAGCCGTCCAGGTAACGATAGCCCGTGAGTTGGGCAACCTGTTCGCGAATGAGCTTCTGCTCGTAGAAGCCATCGCCCAGCCGCTTGAGTATGTTGTTGGAGTCAAGACTGAGGCTGTTCAACAGGTAGTCGCTGCTGAGCCAATTGCGGTAATTGGCAAAGCGCGGATCAGTCTCGACCAAGTAGCTCCCGCCCGTACGAATGCTGAACAGGCTGGCCGTGGGTATGCCGATGCTTGGCGTGCTGGTTCGCACCACCATCGGCACGGTCCGGCTCGCACCGGCTTGGGCCGACGAATCCGCCCCCTGTGCCGGCCCACTCACGGCAACATTCGTAGTGCTCGTGCCAGCAACTGTCCCTGCCGTGCCGACAGGTCCGCTTGCGCCTGACGCTCCGCCCGCACGCTGGCCGTCGGCCCTGATCACGCCCCCAACATTGGCAGCGACTTCAACTACGACGCCCGGGCCGCTTCCACCGTTGACAGCCCCGGCGCCACTTGCGTTGCCCGTCGCACCGCCAACAGGTGCGACCCCGGCGTTGAAGCCTTGACTGGCGTTGATGTGTTCCTGGTACTTGTACGCGCCCAGAGAGACCGATGTCGGGGCGGCAAAGAGCGGAATGTTTACGCCCTGGACCGCGCCTTGGTTGTCGATCACATTCGCAAGGCCCGTGACTGTGCGCTGGCCGTTCAGCTGACTTGATTGGTAGCTGGTCGCGGTGATCGTTCCGCCAGCCAGAACCTGGCCGTTCTCGTTGTAGAGACGCCCATTGACGCTCAGGTTTCCGCCCGCCACAAGGCGAGCAGGGTCGATGTTGATCGCGGTGTCTTCAGTGGTCGTGAGGTTGTTGGTCCAGATGGCATAGCCGCCGATACCGACGAGTTCGCCGGTGTCTTTCCGGAACACGGAGCCGCTGGCCGGATCGACATTGACTTCGTTCAAGGGGTAAGTCGTGGTCCTGCCTACACCGCTGCCCACGAGCGTCTTGGGGGCGATGCCGGTCAGCACTTCAGACGTCACCTTCGGCGTACCCATCTGAATGTGCACGTCCCTGTTGTTGACGTTGGCCATCGATATGGTCATGTCGCCCAGAGATTCGATGTCGGCGCTCAGGTTATCGAGCGTGCCGCCTTGGCCAGTGGCCTGGCGGTTGGCATTTAGGCCTCCTCCGATGAACATGTCACCCGAGCTGAAAATCAGTGCGTGCTCGCGGTTCGTGATGGAGCCTGCGCCCATGTCCAAGGTGTCGCGCGCCGCAATGGTCGCGGCCTTTGTCACGCCATTGGCAGTCTCCGCACCATTCTCGAGCGCGCCCACGCCAATGGAAATTGCGTCGCCGTAAATTCGACCCGTGCCGATGTTCTTTAGCGTGCCGGCGTTGATCTGCGTTGCACCTCGGCTGTCGATCAGGCCTCGATTGGTCAGCGTACCGCTAGCGTTTACCACGGTATTCGGACCGGACATCTCCGCATTGGCGGTGTTGTCGACGTTGTTGCCGCCTACCGTGAGGGTCTGGCCGGCCAGCAGCTTGCCGTTGTTGGTGAAGTTGCCTGTGGTGGTGTAGCTCAGGTTTCCATTGGCACTCACCTCGCCGTTGTTGACGATGTCCTGCTTGAGTGCAATGCCCAGGTCCTTGCCCGACACAGCCCTGCCGTCGCCGCTGAAGGTGGCTGCATCGATCTTCAGGCTCTTGTCGGCCACCAACGTGCCGTTGGTGTTCACGAGGTTCAGCGTCTTGGCACCGGGATTCGCGGCATTCGGATCGACGACAGCCAGCGTATCGCCGGCCGAGACCAGCCCGCTCTTGTTGCTGACAGTCCCTCCGCTGGTGATGGTGGCGTTGACATCGGCGCGGATCGCCCCCGCGTCGTTGTTCAGCGCACCGGTGCCGATGACGACGTTCTTGCCTTCAATGCCTTGGTCGGTGCCCTGGGTATTGGTGTTGACGATGGAGCCGGCATTCAGCGTCGTCGTGGCCAGCGAGCGCACAAGGCCGCTCGAGTTCTGGATGTCTGAAGCATTGATCGAGACATTGCCCGCTGCCTGTGTTTTACCGCCGTTGTTCTTGTAGCTCGCGCCATGCGTGTTGATGGACACCGCGGACTGGCCAAGCACCAGGCCACCGCCGGTGTTGGTGAATGCCAGTGTGTCGGCGGTCAGCGCATTCTTCGAGCCGACGAAGCCGGCTGTGTTGTTCAGCGCGCCCGTCTTCAGGTCGAGTGTGTCCGCGCTGGTGATGCCGCCCTGCTGGTTGCTGTAGCTCGACGCATTGGTGTTGCTCAGGCTCTGACCATTTGTGTTGATGGTCATCGCGCCACCCGACTGGATCAATCCGGCGTCGTTGGTCAGAGCGCCGGAGCTGATGGCAACCGTCGTGGTTGCGGCCATCGTGCCGCTCGCACCGTTGTCCAGCGCGTTGCCGCGGGTGTCCACGCTCAGACTGTCACCGAACACCTTGCCCGATCGGTTCAGCAGTCCCCCATTGCTCAAGGTGGTGATTGCGCCTGCTTGCAGGGTGCCACTGTTGTTGATCGTCTGGCCCATCGTCGTGACAGCCAGCTTGCCGTTGACTGCGGCGGTAGTTCCCGCGCTGTTGTCCAGGCTGGCGCCGCCAACCGTGGTGTTGCCGTTGGCCGCGAGCGTGCCACCGACGTTCGTTGCAGTGCCTGCGATGGTGGCGCCGAGGTCACCGACCGCAGTTACGCTGCCAGCGTTGTTGTTGAGGCTGCCTGCTGCGATCGTGGTGTTGCCGCCTGCGCCGATCACACCCTTGCTGCTGTTGTCGAGAAGGCCGCCGACGTTCAGGCCGAGGCTGGAAGCCTCCGCGGCGCGAATGGAGCCGCCTCTATTCAACAAGCCGCCTGCGCGAATGCTTATGTTGCCGTTGCTGGCAATGACACCCGCGTTGCTGTTGTCCAGCGCACCGACCACGGTGATGCGCGTCGCATCGCTGCCGGTCTGGACAATCTGGCCACCGCGATTGCTCAGCGAGGCTGCGTCGATGGTGATTTGTTTGGCGCTGGTTGCTGCCTTGCTACCGTCCTGGTTGAAAGCCCCTGTCATGGCGACGACCAGGGCGTTGTTCGTCGTGATCTGGCCGTTGGCGCCATCGAAGCTGCCGCCTGCGATGGTCAAGGTGCCGTTGCCCGCATGCTCGATCCTGCCGGCGTTGTTCGTCGCCGCCCCCACCTGCAGAGTCAGGTCCTGACCATTGCTGGCAATGCGCGAACCATCGTTGTTCAACGTGCCGCTCACGGCGATGGTGGTCGCGCCCGCGCCGGTCTGCACAATCTCGCCAGCATTCGTATTGGCGATGTTCGACGCGCTGATCTGGAGTTGACGCGCGTTGAGCTGACCAACCTCGTTGACAAGGGTTTGCGCAGAGTTGCCGGTGGCGGTGATCACCAGCACGCCGGGGGTAAACACCTTGGCCTTGCTGGTGATGACATCGCCCTGCGTGGCCGTGATCGCAATGTTCGCGGCGCTGGTCTGGCTGGCCGAAAGATCGACGCTCGCGCCTTGCAAGGTGGTGTTGCCGGCCGCAAGATTAGTTCCCATCGCCACGAGCGCGCCGCTGGCGCTCACGCGGAGGACCCCCGTTGCGCCGAGCTTGCCATCGCTCTCGATGCCGGCCCCCATCACACCCGAACTGCCGCCTTGCACACTGCCAGCTGCGACGCTGGTGTTGCGTCTCGCGGTGATGCTGCCATCGTTGGCCAGTTGCCCGTCCACCAACAAGCTGGCGTCATTGCCACCGCGCAGGCTCCCTGCATTGGAGAGGCTGCCTGCCTTGACCGTCAGATTGGTTGCTGCTGCGACATAACCAGAGGCATTGGCCAGCGCGCCGCTCACGTTCAATTGCGCCGCGGCCTGGGTCGACTGGATCGAGCCCTTGTCGTTGCCAAGAGAGCCCGCACCGAGCACAAGCGCTTGGTTGGCGACCAGCGTACCCGTCGTATTCGTCACGGCGCCTTGAACTTGGGCCGTGAGCGTGTTCAGCGCGGAGACGGCGCCGCCCGTGTTGTCCAGGCTTGCGGCAGTCAGCGTGGTGCTGCGGTTCGCGGCAACGGTGCCGCCTTGGTTGCTGGTCGCTCCGCTCGTGGTGCTCGACACATCCCCCGCAGCCGTGAGGCGGCCCGCATCGTTGTCGAGGCTGCCCGCCTTAAGCGCGGCGTTGCCGCCGGCGCTCATCTCGCCTTGGCGGTTGTCCACCAGGCCTGCTACCGTCACCGTCAGGTCCGACGTCTGGGCCGCGCGAAGAGTGCCGCCCTTGTTGGTCAGGCTGGCAGCGGCGAGGTCGAGGCCGCCATTGCTCGCCAGCGTTGCACCGCTGTTGTCGATGGCCCCTGATGTCACGATGCGAGTGATGCCGGCGCCTGTCTGCACGATCTCGCCGCCGCCGGTGTTGGCGATGTTCGAGACGCTCAGGTTGAGCTGGCCGGCGTTGAGTTGGCCGCCATCGTTGACCAGCGTTTGGATGGGCTGGGCATTGGCGTTGATGCTCAAGCTACCTGGCGTGACGACGGAGGCCTTGCTCGTCACGACATTGCCCTGCGTCGCAGTGACCACGACATTGGCGGCGCTGGTCTGGCTCCTCGATAGATCGACGCTTGCGCCCTGCAGCGTGGCGTTGCCCGCCGCGAGGTTGGTGCCGTTGGCAACCAATGCGCCGCTGACGGTCATGCGCAGGTCGCCAGTACCGCCGAGCTTCCCGTCGCTCTGCACGCCCGCGCCGAAAACGCTGGCCGAGCCCCCTTGCACGCTCCCCGCGGTGATTGTCGTGTTGCGGCCCGCTGTGACATTGCCTTCGTTGGTCAGCGCCGTACCGACCGCGATGTTCGCGTCATTAGCACCGCGCATGCTGCCGCTGTTGGCGAGCGAACCGGCCTGGACGTTCACGTCGGTGGCCGCATCGATGCTGCCCCCGCTACCGTTGCTCAGGACGCTGGTCACGCCGAGTTGAACGCTGGACTGCGCCGACTGAATGCTGCCCTGGGTGTTCTGCAGCGAGCCGGCGTTCAGCGTCAGCGCCTGATTGGACGTCAGAGTGCCGCTGTTGTTGATGCTGGCCCCCGCGACCTTCGCGCTCATCGCACCCGCGGCCGATAGCGAGCCGCGTGTGTTCTCGAGCATGCCGCCGACCGTGAGGCCGGTATCGGTTGCACTGCTCAACACGCCGTCGGTATTGAGCAGATCGCCGGAGGTGGCGATGTTCAGACTGCCCGCATTGAGCTTGCCACCCGTGTTGTCGAACGTACCGACGTTCGCCCCGAAGCTTTGGCTGACATTGAGCGTACCGCCCGCATTGCTGAAGCTCGGCCCCGCGACAGCCATCGTCGCCACATTGAGCGAGCCCCCCGCGTTGTTCACCTGCGGCGTGTTGAGCGTGATGGGGCCGCCCGCGTAGATCTTGCCCCCTTCGTTGGAGATGGTGCCGCCTGCGGCGATCAGGCCTGGTGCGGGTGGTGTGTAGGTCGCCGGGGTGGAACTACCCCCGGTGCTGGTGCCGCCTGCGTCCGTTGTCGATGGTGTGGCCGTGCCCCCACCGCTGCTCGGCGTCGAGGCCTCTGGAGTTGCGGTTCCGCCGCCACTTGCACCGCTACTCACGGGCTCGGCACCGACCACTCCACCATTGGTATTGCTCAGGACCGGCGAAGCAATCGTCAGGCCCGCCGAACTGCCCTGCCGGATTGTGCCTCCACGGTTGGAGATGTCGCCAGGCGTGGTCAGTTCAACGCGCTGCCCTTCCATCGTGCCGATGTTCTCAAGGCGGCCCGCTGCCGTAACGACCAGCCCACCGGCACCGGCTCCGATGTTGCCAGCGTTACGCACGCCCAGGCCGGCTTCGCTTCCGATCAGGACGATCTTGTTTGCGTACATGCCGCCCAAGGCAGCGACGTCGAGCGCAAAGGTCAGCGCAGTGCCAGTACCTGTCGTGGGCGTGAGCTGGCTATGGTCGGCGCTGATCTGATTTGCACCGGTCACCACCTTGAGCTCGCTCGCCCAGATGCTCGCGTTGGCCTGCACAGCGCGCGCAAGAATGGCCGCGTAGTCGGTCTTGCTGGCATCGAGGCCCGCACCGTCGATGGTGACGGTTCCGCCACGAACCAGGAAACTGTCGAGACCGCCCACGGCATTGAACTGCGGTGTGCCGGTGGTGAGCGTGGCCCGGCTCGCATTGATGAAGCCGCCGCCGTCGACGCTGATGCCCGCCGGGTTTGCGATGATCACTTCCGCGCGCTGCCCGCCCACTTCGATGTAGCCGCGCAGCTGGCTGGGCGTTCCGCCGTTGACCTCGTTGAGGATGATGCGCGCCGGGCCCGTCGCCAGATTGGGGTTGCCCTGAACGAACCCACCCAGTTGGGTCTGCACGTTCACCCGGCTGTTGTTCAGGATGGCGCCGTTCGCGCCGACGCTGAACTGGTTGTAGACGTTGCGCGAGACGCCCGCGGAGGAAGGGGTCTGGATGTTGACCAGCGGCACGCCATTGGGGGCCGTCAGCACAGTCGGCCGCAGGTTGCCGGGGACGTTCGGGGCTCCGGCGATCTGGCCGTGTGCGGCACCTGCGATCAGTACACCTGCGAGTGCTGCAGCACCTGCGGCGGTCGTCGCCCTGCTAGCGCCCTTCCCAATACTGGTGGCCGTTTCCTGGACCACCATGCGCATCCCTCTGGCCGCGTTGAATACCACGCGGTGCAAGTGCCGATTCATCGCTCACACTCCCTCACAGTTGTCATAGCTCAGCATCATTTGTGACCAAATGAAAACTGAGGACCGCGATTATGGGAGGGCAGCGCGTGTTTACAAGGTATTAATGCACGCTTTTAAACGCCTGAAAAACATCAAATCAGGCGAGTTAATTCATATTGTTTACTTTTGACGTTGCCGATGTCGTTGCGTCAACAATTGTCAAAACTCTGCTCCCATCGGAGCGGGCGTCATCTCCCTGAAGAGAGATGACGCTTTCACGATTTTCAATGCGCAGGAACCAGGAAGTCCTGGCTAATCCGCCCGCCCAGCTCGTTCACGCGGTCGAGGAACTGCGTGAGATACGCGTGCAACCCCGTCGCAAGAATCTCGTCGACCCGCGCGTACTGCAGGTCGGCCAGCAGCTTGCCGGCGCGGCGCTGGGTTTCGGCGCTCTGCTCGTTCTGCACCTTCGCGAGGTTGTTGACCACCTCGACCAGACTCGCATGCAGCGAGCGCGGCATGTCGGCGCGAAGAATCAGCAGCTCGGCCACGCGCTCGGGCTTGATGACGTCGCGGTACACCTTGCGGTAGACCTCGAAGGCCGAGACGCTGCGAAGAATGGCGCTCCAGTGATAGAAGTCGTACTCTTGGTCTTCCTCGGTGGCGGCGCCGAAGAACTCGCTGTTGAGCGCGTGGAACTTCACGTCGACCAGTCGCGCGGTGTTGTCGGCGCGTTCTAGGAAGGTGCCCAGGCGCGAGAAGTAGAAGGCCTCGTCCTGCAGCATGGTGCCCAGCGTGACGCCGCGCGACAGGTGCGAGCGGAACTTCACCCACTCGAAGAACTGGCCCGGGTCGCGCTCGAAGTCGCCCGCGCGCAGCATGCGGTTCACTTCGAGCCAGGTGGTGTTCTGTGTTTCCCAGGCTTCGGTGGTGAGCGCGCCGCGCACGGCACGTGCGTTCTCGCGCGCGGCCTTGAGGCAGGACACGATGGACGAGGCATTGCTCTCGTCCTTGACCATGAACTCCATCACTTCCTTGGGCGCGATCTGGTCGTACTTCTGGTTGTACCAGGGCAGCAGCTCGCTGATGGAGAGCACGCCCTGCCAGCCGTACTTGGCGACTTCGGCGGATTGAGGCAGCAGCGAGGTCTGGTAGTTGACGTCGAGCATGCGCGCCGTGTTCTCGGCGCGCTCGGTGTAGCGGGACATCCAGTAGAGATGGTCGGCGGTACGTGACAGCATCTTCGTCGTGCTCCTACAGCGATTGGCTTTGCGACTGCGCGGGCGCCGCCTTGGGCTTGGGCGCGCGGTCGGCTTCGAGAATCCAGGTGTCCTTGGTCCCGCCGCCCTGCGACGAGTTGACCACCAGCGAGCCTTCTTTCAGCGCCACGCGCGTGAGGCCGCCGGGCACCATCTGCACCTCGCTGCCCGAGAGCACGAAGGGCCGCAAGTCGATGTGGCGCGGCGCGATGCCAGCGTCCACGAAGGTGGGCGAGGTCGACAGGCTCAGCGTGGGCTGGGCGATGTAGCCGTCGGGCTTGGCGATCACGGCCTTCTTGAAGTCCTCGATCTCGGCCTGCGTGGCGGCCGGGCCGATCAGCATGCCGTAGCCGCCGGCGCCGTGCACTTCCTTGACGACCAGGTCCTTCATGTTGTCGAGCGTGTATTGCAGCTCGTCCTTGTTGCGGCACATGTAGGTCGGCACGTTCTTCAGGATCGGCTTCTCGCCGAGATAGAACTCCACCATCTTCGGCACGTAGGGGTAGATCGACTTGTCGTCGGCCACGCCGGTGCCCACCGCATTGCAGATGACGACGTTGCCTTCGCGGTATGCGCGCATCAGGCCCGCGCAGCCCAGCGTGGACGTGGGGCGGAACACCTCGGGGTCGAGGAAGTCGTCGTCCACGCGGCGGTAGATGACGTCGACGCGCTTCGGCCCGCGCGTGGTACGCATGTAGACGAAGTTGTCCTTGACGAACAGGTCCTGCCCTTCGACCAGCTCCACGCCCATCTGCTGCGCGAGGAAGGCGTGCTCGAAATAGGCGCTGTTGTACATGCCGGGCGTGAGCACTACCACCGTGGGCTCGGCCGTGGCCGGCGGCGCGCTGGCGCGAAGCGTCTCCAGCAGCAGGTCGGGGTAATGCGCGACCGGCGCGATGCGGTTCTGGTTGAACAGCTCCGGGAAGAGCCGCATCATCATCTTGCGGTTCTCGAGCATGTAGCTCACGCCGCTGGGCACGCGCAGGTTGTCTTCGAGCACGTAGTACTCGCCGTTGCCCTCGGCATCGGGGGCGCGGACGATGTCGATGCCCGAGATGTTCGAGTAGACGTTGTGCGGCACGTTGACGCCCATCATCTCGGGGCGGAACTGCGCGTTGTTCAGGATCTGCTCGGCCGGGATGATGCCGGCCTTGATGATTTCCTGGTCGTGGTAGACGTCATGCAGGAAGCGGTTGAGCGCCGTGACGCGCTGCACCAGCCCCTTCTCCATGCTGTCCCACTCGTTGGCCGGAATGATCCGCGGCAGCAGGTCGAACGGGATGAGCCGCTCGGTGCCGGAACCGTCTTCGTCCTTCGCGCCGTACACGGCAAAGGTAATACCGACCCGGCGGAAAATCATTTCCGCCTCTTCACGCCGCGAACGCATCACCTCACCGGGTTGCTTCGCGAGCCATTGGTCGTAGCGCTTGTAATGCTGTCGGATCGCAGCCCCCGCATAGGGCAACTGCTCATACATCTCGTCGAATTTGTGCATGGAACGACCAATCTCCTTGAGCCGTAGCTTAGCAAGTTCGAGGCCAGTAGAACCCCTTATGCGGCGGCCGGAGACGGGGCGAAGCTCTTTTTTTTCGGGCTACCGCACCGGGGTTTCGGCCGGCGGCTGCTGCTTCTTGCGCGGCGAGAGGAATTCCTTGATGCGCTCCCCGCTCTCGTCGCCGTAGAGGCTGGCAACGGAAGATTCGCGCTCGGCATCGAGCTGTTCCCGCCGGCTGCGGCCCCGGGCCGAATGCACGAGCTGCTTGATGCGCGCCTGCACTTCGAACGGCCGGCGGGAAAGCTCCTGCGCCCATTCGAGCGCCGTGGCGCAGGCACTGCCGCGCGGCACCACCTTGTTGACCACGCCCCAGTCGTGCAGCCGCCTGGCGCTGCAGGGCTTGCCGTCGAGCAGCATCTCCAGGGCCGCCTGCGGCGGCAGCGAACGCACCAGCGAATCGGAGCCGCCGCCGTCGGGCGTGAGCCCCAGGTTGACGTAAGACATGGCGAACCTGGCGTCTTCCGCCGCCACGATGAGGTCGCAGGCCAGGCACAGCGAAAAACCGCCCGCCACGGCCGCCCCCTCGACCGCCGCGATGACGGGCTGGGGCGCTTCCTGGATCGCCATGATCCATTCGTTCAGCGCCTCCAGGTGGCCGTGCTGCTCGGCCTCGGGCAACTTGCGCTGCCGCGCCAGCCGCCGCAGGTCGCCGCCGCCGCTGAAGTGCTCGCCCTCCCCGCACAGCACGATGGCGCGCACCGTACGAAAGACCGAGGTGGCCCGCAGCGCCTTGGCCGCCGCGCGGTAGACCGCCGGGTTGACCGCGTTGCGCGCGGCCGGGTTGCTCAGGGTCAGCACCAGCACCGGACCCTCGCGGTGCGTCTTGAGCCGCGCGCCGGTCGTGGCCGTCGCGCTCGCGCTGGTGATGGTCGGGACGGCGGTGGTCATGGCGCGGGCCCGGAAAACCGGCCCCACCGGCAATTGCTGCGATCTTGCATTGCATTCCCTTTGCGTTGTTTCAGGACCGTATAACGCACGCGACCACCCGCCGGCGCTACCTTAGTTATGAGTACTTTACGTTTAATTTGACAATTAATTCACGATTTCAACGCGTTCAGGCACACGATGCCGCCAGTAGCGCGCATGGCGCTCGCGCTCGCAGGCGACATCGTCAGGCTGCGTGCTGCGCCAGTGGGCGGCACCGCAGCGGGGGCTGTCGACCAGCCGTACCCCGTGGGCCGCGTACCGCGCCGCCACCTCGGGCGCCGGGTGGCCGAAACGGTTGCGATAGCCTGCCTGGACCAGTGCAATGCGCGGCTGCACGGCGTCGAGGAAGGTTTCGCTCGACGAGGTCTTGCTGCCGTGATGAGGCACCAGCAGCACGTCGGCGCGCAACTCCGGCGCGCGCGCGACCAGCGCGGCCTCCTGCATGCGCTCGACATCGCCCACCAGCAGCGCGGCGGCACGGCCGTTGCCGATGCGCAGCACGCACGACACGGCATTGGGCTTGGCGGTGAAGGCCAGGTAGTCGTCCGCCGCGGGGTGCAGCACCTCGAAGTCCACGCCGTCCCATGTCCAGCGCTGCCCGGCCTCGCAGCGCCGCGCCGGACGCAGGGCCTGCAGCGGATGCGTGGCTTCGATCGAACTGCGCAAGTCCGCTTGCGGCTGCATCGCGAGCACGGCCTGCGCTCCGCCCGTGTGGTCGGTGTCGCGATGGCTCAGCACCAGCATGTCGAGGCGCTCGCCATAGGCGCGCAGCAGCGGCACGAGCACGCGGTGGCCGGCATCGCTTTCGAGGCTGTAGCGCGGACCGGTGTCGTACAGCAGGCTGTGCGTGGCGGTGCGAACCAGCACCGCGTTGCCCTGCCCGATGTCGGCGGCCAGCAATTCGAACTCTCCCGCCGCGGGACGCGGCGCCTGCCACAGCAACACCGGCAGCAGGAACGGCAGGCCGAGCACGCGCAGCGACCATGGCAGGCGCATCGCGAGCAATGCGCCGCCAGCCACGCCGCAAGCCGCCATCCACAGCGGCGGCGCGGCCATCGACAGCGTGGCGAGCGGCAAGCCGGCGCACCATTGCAGCAGCACCGAAAGCGCATGCACCGCCCACGCGGCCGCGTCCCACAGCGGCGCGATGGCCACGCCCAGCATCGCCAGCGGCGTGACGACCAGCGTGACCCACGGGATCGCGACCGCATTGGCCAGCAGCCCGACCAGCGACACCTGCTGGAACAGCAGCAGGCTCAGCGGCGCGAGCGCCAGCGTGATGACCCATTGCTCGCGAAAGAAACCCAGCAGCCGTGCCGAAGCCCGCGCGCGCGGCTCGCCGGGCACCGACGCATCGGTGGCGAACAGCACGCCCACCGCCACGAAGCTGAGCCAGAAGCCGGCCTGCATGAGCGCCCATGGGTCGAGCGCCACCACCACCGCCGCGGTCAGCAGCCACACATGCGGCCAGGGCCAGCGCCGCCCGGTGAGCCGCAGCGTGGCGACCGTCGCGAGCATCCACACCGTGCGCTGCGACGGCACGCCCCAGCCGCTGAAGAGCGCATAGAGCCCCGCCAGCAACACGCCGCCGACCAGCGCGGCCTGCTGCGCGGGCAGGCCCAGCATCAGGCGCGGGCAGCGCCGCCACAGCCAGCCAACGACATGGGCCGCCAGCCACGCGAACATCGTGACGTGGAGGCCCGAGATCGACATGAGATGCGCCACGCCGGTGGCACGGAACACATCCCAGCCCGCGCGGTCGATGGCCTGCTGGTCGCCCGTGACCAGCGCCGCGATCACGCCGGCCCGCGCGCGGTCGGGCACGCGCTCGAAGATCGCGTCGCGCACGGCTTCGCGCGCACGCTCGACCGGATGCCGCCAGGTGACGGCGATGCGCTTCGGCGCGGCATCTCTCGCACCGGTGCGCACATAGCCATTGGCCTGGATGCCCTGCTCCCAGGCCCACAGCTCGCCGTCGAAGCCGAAGGGATTGACGTTGCCGTGCGGCGCCTTGAGGCGCACGGCAAGCTGCCATCGCTCGCCGGCGTGCACGGAAGCGACCGGGCTCGCGGACGCGGCCTTGCCGGCGGATGAGCGCCCCCACAGCCCCGTGTTCTCCGCATACCAGCCGAGGGAGACATGGCCTGGAACCACCAATGGCTCGCCGACGGACGCATCGGCCCAGCGCGCGGACTCCACATCGAGCCGAAACCGCGTCCCGGCTTCGTTGCGTTGCGGCATCTCCGCGATCACGCCCGTGACCACAAGGTCGCGCCCTTCGAGCGCCGGTGCCAGCGCGCCGCCCGCGTAGACCACCGCGCGCCAGCCCGCCAGCCCCGCCCCGGCCATGGCTCCGCAAAGCAGTGCGAGCACCATGGCCGGCAGGCGCCGTTCGATGAAAAAAGGCCGGCGCCATCGCCCGAGACCCGCCACGGCCGCCAGCAGCAAGACGGCATAGACCCATGCGGGCCAGAGCGACGGCTGCTGCAATTGCAGGGCCGCGCCCAGCAGCGATCCGCCCAATGCGGCGAAGCCTCGCGACCCGCCCACGGCATTGCCCGACGCGTGAAATCGCGTCATGAAAGAACGTCCGTACACATGATGCAAACCCTCCCCGACTCACGCTCAGTGGCGCGTTAATTGCTAAGCATCTCGGCTAGTATGCGTCTCACCAGAGACATCTTTCCGATGCAATCTGCCAGTACTGCACACAAAAACGCATGTCTATCCACGCCGCTCTACACCACGTCACCCATTACAAATACGACCGCCTGGTGCAGTTGGGCCCTCAGGTCGTGCGCTTGCGTCCCGCGCCGCATTGCCGCAGCAACGTCATCTCGTATTCGCTGCGGGTCGAACCCGCGGAGCACTTCGTCAACTGGATGCAGGACCCGTTCGCCAACTACCAGGCGCGGCTCGTGTTTCCCGAGAAGACACGCGAGTTCAAGGTCACTGTCGACCTCGTGGTCGAAATGGCGGTCTACAACCCCTTCGACTTCTTCCTCGAGCCGCAGGCGGAGAACTTCCCCTTCAAGTACACGGCCTCGCAGGCCGAGGAGCTCGCGCCCTACCTCGTGGCCGACCCGGTCACGCCGCTGCTGGAGGCCTACCTCGACAAGGTCGAGCGCAAGGAACAGCGCACCATCGACTTCCTGGTCGGCATCAACCAGCAGGTGCAGAAAGACGTCAACTACCTGATCCGCATGGAGCCCGGCGTGCAGACGCCGGAAGAAACGCTGGCCAACGGCAGCGGCTCCTGCCGCGACTCGGGCTGGCTGCTGGTTCAACTGCTGCGCCACTGCGGACTGGCCGCGCGCTTCGTCTCGGGTTACCTGATCCAGCTCACCCCCGACGTGAAGGCGCTCGACGGCCCGAGCGGCACCACGGTCGACTTCACCGACCTGCACGCCTGGTGCGAGGTGTTCCTGCCGGGCGCGGGCTGGATCGGCCTCGACGCCACTTCGGGCCTCTTGGCCGGCGAAGGCCACATTCCGCTGGCCTGCACGCCCACGCCATCGAGCGCCGCGCCCATCGAGGGCGGCGTGGACGAATCCGAGGTCGAGTTCGGCCATGAGATGAAGGTCACGCGCATCTACGAATCGCCGCGCGTCACCAAGCCCTACACCGAAGAGCAATGGGCCGAGGTGCTGACCCTCGGCGACGCGGTCGATGCGCGCCTGAAGGCCGGCGACGTGCGCCTCACCATGGGCGGCGAGCCGACCTACGTGGCCACCAGCGACCGCGACGCGCCCGAGTGGAACACCGACGCCCTCGGCCCCACCAAGCGCGGCTACGCGACCGAGCTCGTGCACAAGCTGCGCGCCGAGTACGGCAAGGGCGGCTTCCTGCACTTCGGCCAGGGCAAGTGGTATCCGGGCGAGCAGCTGCCGCGCTGGGCGCTGTCGATCTTCTGGCGCGCCGACGGCCAGACGCTGTGGCACGACCCCGAGCTGTTCGCGGACGAACGCTTTCCCACCCACTACACCAGCGAAGACGCACGCCGGTTCACCACCGTGCTGGCGCACAAGCTCGGCCTGACCGAGCGCTACATCCAGCCCGGCTACGAAGACATCTACTACTACCTCTGGCGCGAACGCCGCCTGCCGGTGAATGTCGACCCCTTCGACTCGAAGCTCGACGACGAACTCGAACGCGTTCGCCTGCGCCGCGTGTTCACGCAGAAGCTCGACGCGGTGATCGGCTACATGCTGCCCATCGAGCCCGGCAATGCGAACAGCGACGCTCCCGCGCTGGCGGGCCCGGCCTGGAAGACCGGCCCCTGGTTCCTGCGCGACGACCGGCTCTACCTGATTCCCGGCGACTCGCCGATGGGCTACCGCCTGCCGCTCGACTCCCAGCCTTGGGCCAGCAAGGGCGACTACCCCTACCTGATCGAGCGCGACCCGACCGCGCCGCGCGGCGCACTGCCGAGCGCGGCCGATTACCGCGCGCGCTACACCGCGGGCGCAGCCGCCGCCGGTGCTGGTGCCGCCGCCGGTGCCGCCGGCCTCGGTGACGTGCCCTACACCTTCGGCACGCCGCCCGTGGTGCCCGCCTCGCTGCGCATGCAAAGCCCCGGCGATGCGGCAAGCGGCGATGCATCGGCAACCGACGACGCCACCGACAAGTCCACCACCCGCCAGCCGCTGCGCGGCGAATCCGCCCACTGGGTCACGCGCACCGCGCTGTGCGTCGAAGTGCGCGACCCGCGCCGCGCCAACGGCCCGGTGGCCGAGAAGAAGGGCAACGCCTCGGGCGTGCTCTACGTCTTCATGCCGCCGCTCGCGCGCCTGGAGGACTACCTCGACCTCGTCGCCGCCGTGGAAGCCACCGCGCGCGACCTGGGCGTGCGCATCGTGATGGAAGGCTATCCGCCGCCGCGCGACCCGCGCCTGAAGATGCTGGCCGTCACGCCCGACCCCGGCGTGATCGAAGTCAACATCCACCCGGCCCACAACTGGAAGGAACTGGTCGCCCACACCGAGTTCCTCTACAACGCCGCGTTCGAAACCCGCCTGTCGGCCGAGAAGTTCATGACCGACGGCCGCCACACCGGCACCGGCGGCGGCAACCACTTCGTGATGGGCGGCGCCACGCCCGCCGACAGCCCTTTCCTGCGCCGGCCCGAACTGCTGGCCAGCCTGCTGCTCTACTGGCACAACCATCCGTCGCTGAGCTACCTGTTCTCGGGCATGTTCATCGGCCCGACCAGCCAGGCGCCGCGCGTGGACGAGGCCCGCAACGACCAGGTCTACGAGCTCGAAATCGCGCTCAAGGAAATTGCCAAGAACCGCGAGATCTACGGCCAGAACATGCCCGCATGGCTGGTCGACCGCACGCTGCGCAACATCCTGATCGACGTGTCGGGCAACACGCACCGCAGCGAGTTCTGCATCGACAAGCTGTATTCGCCCGACTCGAGCACCGGCCGCCTCGGCCTGCTGGAGCTGCGCGCGTTCGAGATGCCGCCGCATGCGCGCATGAGCATTGCGCAGCAGCTGCTCATCCGCGCGCTGGTGGCCCGCTTCTGGGACGAGCCCTACAAGGCGCCCGTCACCCGCTGGGGCACCGAGCTGCACGACCGCTTCCTGCTGCCGACCTTCGTCAAGATGGACTTCGACGACGTCATCAGCGAGATGCGCCAGGCCGGCTTCGCCTTCGACCCCGACTGGTTCGCGCCGCACTTCGAGTTCCGCTTCCCGCTGGTGGGCCAGATGCAGGCCATGGGCGTGGAGCTGTCGCTGCGCAACGCGCTGGAGCCCTGGCACGTGATGGGCGAGGAAGGCTCGGCCGGCGGCACGGTGCGCTATGTCGATTCCTCGCTGGAGCGCATCGAGGTGCGCGTGACCGGGCTGAACGAAAGCCGCCACGTCGTCACCGTCAACGGCAAGGTGCTGCCGCTGCAGCCCACGGGCGTGACGGGCGAATTCGTGGCCGGCGTGCGCTACAAGGCCTGGAACCCGCCTTCGGCTCTGCACCCCAGCATCAAGGCCCACGCCCCGCTGACCTTCGACCTGGTCGACACCTGGATGAAGCGCTCGCTGGGCGGCTGCCAGTATTTCGTCGCCCACCCGGGCGGCCGCAACTACGACACCTTCCCCGTCAACGCCTACGAGGCCGAGAGCCGCCGCCACTCGCGCTTCACGCGCACCGGCCATACGCCCGGCCTCATGCGCACGCCGCCGGCCACCATCGAGCTGCCGGGCAGCCGCGAGTTCCCGTTCACGCTCGACCTGCGGCGCTGAAGGGGTGCCTACCACACCGCCGAAGCGGCCGGGCCGTGACGGCGGTGTGACAATCCCCCTCCTGTGGAACCCTTGAACGAATCCCTGTTCGGCGCCCAGGCACTGGAATTTCCAGCGGCCCTGGCGTCGGCGCTCGCCCCGGCCGCCCAGCCCGGACACTTCGACGAATTGCGCGGGCAGGCCACCCCGGTGACGGCCCCTCGGCCGGCGGGTGGCGCGGCCGCGCCCGCCGCGGCCCCGCTGCTTTACGACGCAGCCACGGAGCAGCGGCCGGCGCCTTCGCAGTCGCCTTCGCCTTCTCAGTCGCAATCTCAGTCCCAGACGCAGTCACAGTCACAGTCCCAGGAACCTTCCAGCGAGCAACCGCCGCTCACGCCCGCCTGGCACGACTTCTTCGAACAGCTCGGCCCCGGCGGCTTCAACGACCTGCCCCGGCGCGCCGTCAGCCTGGAGCGGCAGATCCGCGACAACGGCGTCACCTACAACGTCTACGCCGACGCCAACGGCCCGCAGCGCCCCTGGTCGCTCGACCTGTTCCCGCTGATCGTCTCGCCCGAGAGCTGGAGCCAGATCGAGGCCGGCGTGCTGCAGCGCGTGCGGGTCCTCGACCGGGTGATGGCCGACGTCTACGGCCCGCAGCAGCTGCTGGCCGAGGGGCTCATTCCCCCGGCGCTGGTGCGCGGCCACCCCGGCTACCTGCGCGCCCTGCACGGCGTGAAGCCGCCGGGCGACACCTGGCTGCACATCGCCGCCTTCGACCTCGCGCGAGGCCCCGACGGCAACTGGTGGGTGGTGTCGCAGCGCACCCAGGCGCCCTCGGGCCTGGGCTACCTGCTGGAAAACCGGCTGGCCATCACGCGGCAGTTTCCGCAGGCCTTCGAGGCGCTGCAGGTGCAGCGCCTGGCCGCCACCTACAGCGCCATGATGGAAGGCCTGCAGCGCATGTGCCCGGCCGGCGTGCCGCCGCACATCGCGCTGCTCACGCCCGGCCCGTACAACGAAACCTACTTCGAGCACGCCTACCTCGCGCGCTACCTGGGCATCACGCTGGTCGAGGGCAGCGACCTCACCGTGCGCGACCAGCGGCTCTACCTCAAGACGCTGCAGGGCCTGCGCCCGGTGCACGGCCTCATCAAGCGGCTGGACGACCAGTTCCTCGACCCGCTGGAGCTGCGGCCCGACTCCACGCTCGGCGTGCCCGGCCTGCTGCAGGCCATTCGCGCGGGCAACGTGCTGGTGGCCAACATGCCGGGCTCGGCCTTCCTCGAATCGCCGGCGCTGCTGGGTTTCCTGCCGGGGCTGGCGCGCCGCCTGATCGGCGAGAAGCTCAAGCTGCCCGCGCTGCCCACCTGGTGGTGCGGCGAGCGCGCCGCGCTCGAAGCCGTGCTGCCGCAACTGGCCGACTGCGCCATCAAGCCCACCTACCCCGGTTTCGAAGGCCGCGCCAGCTTCGACGCGGTGCTCGGCAGCCAGCTCGGCCGGCGCGAGCTCGACGAGTGGGCCGGCCGCATCGTGCGCGAGGGCGACGTCCACACGGTGCAGGGCTACCAGCCGCTGTCGCAGATGCCCACCTGGGCCAACGACCTGGGCCCGGGCCACATCGCGCCGCGCGCGGTGATGCTGCGCGTGTTCGCGGTGAGCGACGGCGCGCAGTCGTGGCGCGTGCTGCCCGGCGGCCTGGCCCGGCTCGCGGGGCCCGACGCGCAGATCGCCTCCATGCAGCGCGGCGGCAGCAGCGCCGACGTGTGGGTGCAGACGCTCGGCGAAGTCGACCGCACCACGCTGCTGCAGCCGCATGCCACGCCGGCATCGCTGGCACGGCACCGCGCGCCCGTCACCAGCCGCGCCGCCGAGAACATGTTCTGGCTCGGCCGCTACACCGAGCGCGCCGAGAACGCGGTGCGCATGGCGCGCCTCACGCTCAACCTGCTGGGCGGCGAAGACCAGTCGTCGCGCCCGCTGCTCGATTGGCTGCACCGCGTGGCGCTGCGCAATGCGCTGGTGCCGGCCGAGGCGCCCAGCGCGCCGAAGTCGCGCCGCGTGTTCGAGCGCGCGCTGATCGCCGAGCTGGGCGACGTCGACCGCGGCGGCAGCGTGGGCTTCAGCCTGCGGTGCATACGGCAGGCCGCGGCCGCCGTGCGCGAGCGGCTGTCGCAGGACAACTGGAACCAGATCGTTCGCGCCGAGACCGAATTCCTGCGCCGCGCCGCCGAGCAGGCCGGCGAAGGCAGCTTCGCCTCCAGCGCCGCGCTGCGCGCGCTCGAATCCGCCAGCACCGCGCTGGCCGCCATGACCGGCGCGCAGACCGACCGCATGACGCGCGACGACGCCTGGCGGCTGCTGTCGATCGGCCGCCACATCGAGCGCCTGGGCTTTTTGTCGAACGCGCTGCAGGCCGGCTTCGAGAACGGCGCGGTGCACGAGGTGAGCGGCTTCGAGGCGATGGTGGCCCTCTTCGACAGCACCATCACCTTCCATGCGCGCTACCAGCAGCGCCGCGACGTCGCCACCATGGTCGACCTGCTGGTGCTCGACGCCGAGAACCCACGCTCGCTCGCCTGGGTCACGCAGACGCTGCGCGGACGCATCGCGCGGCTGGCCGGCAGCGCGCCGGGCAAGCTCACCGCCCTGTCGTACGAGCTGCCCGACCCGGCCGGCTGGACGCTCGAACACCTCTGCGCCGCCGGCCCGGACGCCAACTACCCGGCCCTGGCCGAACTGCTGGCCAACTGCGAGTCGGCCGCGTACCACGTGTCCGACGCCATCGGCACGCGCTACTTCACCCTCACTTCGGAATCGCTGCGCTCGGTCGGCGCGTGAACTCGCTCTCCCCCATGCTTCGCGCACTTCGTGTCGCTTCGCACTCCCCCTCACCGGGGGCAACGCCCGCGGCCCGGCAAAGCCGGTTCCGCGGCGTTTCCCGACAGATCCAGGAGACATCCATGCCCAGCAACATCATCAACCGCCGCTTCGCACTCACCGCCGCCGCGCTGCTCACGGCCCTGGCCATTGCAGGCTGCGGCAAGCAGGAAGCAGCCACGCCCGCCGCCTCCGCCAGCGCGCCTCCATCGCCACCGCCGGCCGCCGCCCGCGTGCTCGTGGTCGGCACCGACGCCGCCTACACGCCCTTCGAATCGCAGAACGACAAGGGCGACATCGTGGGCTTCGACATCGACGTGGTGAAAGCGGTCGCGCAGAAGGCCGGGCTCGAAGTCAAGTTCGTCAACACGCCGTGGGAAGGCATCTTCAACTCGCTCGACCAGGGTGACCGCGACCTGCTGGTGTCGGCCATCACCATCACCGACGAGCGCCGCCAGACGATGGACTTCTCGCAGCCGTACTTCGACGCCAAGCAGCTGATCGCCGTCAAGAGCGATTCGCCCGTGGCCAGGTTCGAGGACATCAAGAACCTGAAGGTCGGCGTGCAGAACGGCACCACCGGCGACGAGGTGGTCGGCAAGCTGCTCGGCAAGTCGAGCACCGCCATCAAGCGCTTCGAGTCGACCCCGCTCGCGCTGAAGGAACTTGAAGCCGGCGGCGTGCAAGCCGTGGTGGCCGACAACGGCGTGGTCGTGCACTACCTCGCGAACAACGCGTCGGGCGGCTTCAAGACGGTGAGCGACGCCAGCTTCCCGGTCGAGAAGTACGGCATTGCCGTGAAGAAGGGCAACGCCGAGTTGCTCGCCAGGATCAACCAGGGCCTCGAGGCAATTCGCACCGACGGCACCTACGCCAGGATCTACGCCTCGCACTTCGGCACCGAGCCGAAGCAAGCGGGCAAGTAGCCAACGAGCCGGGGCCAACGCCATGCTGCTGCACGTCACGCACGAAACCCGCTACGAATACTCCCCGCCGGTCGAGACGGCACAGCACCTGGCCCACCTGAGGCCGCTGGCCACCGACTCGCAGCGCCTGGTGAGCCACAAGCTCTCCATCGAGCCGACGCCCGCGCAGCGCAACGAAACGCCCGACCTCTACGGCAACACCCGCGCCTTCTTCGCGCTCGAGGCAACGCACGACAAGCTGGTCGTCACCGCCGAGAGCGTGGTCGAGACCTCGGTGCCAGTGCTCTCGCCGGCCATCGCGCGCGAGCTGCCCTGGGAGGCGGTGCGCGAGCGCTTCCGCTTCCGCAAGGACGCCACCTTCGACGCCGCCTCGGAGTTCGTCTTTCCGTCGCCCTACGTGCCGCGTCACGACGACTTCACCGCCTATGCGCGCGCCAGCTTCGTGCCCGGTCGGCCCACCTTCGACGTGGCGATGGACCTCACCGTGCGCATGTACGAAGACTTCGACTACGACGCCGACAGCACCGAGATCAACACCCCCGCCGTCGAGGCCCTCGCGCAGCGCAAGGGCGTGTGCCAGGACTTCGCCCACATCATGATCGCGTGCTTCCGCACCATGGGCCTGCCGGCGCGCTACGTGAGCGGCTACCTGCTCACGCAGCCGCCGCCCGGCCAGCCCCGGCTGGTGGGCGCCGACGCTTCGCATGCGTGGGTGTCGGTGTACCTGCCCGGCAAGAGCGGGGACGGCGGCAACAGCCCCGGCGGCTGGGCCGACTTCGACCCCACCAACGGCCGCCAGCCCGGCGAGGACTACGTCACGCTGGCCATCGGCCGCGACTACTCCGACGTGTCGCCGATGCGCGGCGTACTCCATGGCGGCGCAAGGCACACGCTGCGCGTCGGCGTGACCGTGCAGCCGGTGGGGGAAGTGCTCGAGGCGGTACCGCAAACACAGACACAATCGCAATCCCAAGACAAGGAGTCTCCATGAGCGTTTACGACAAACTTTCCAGCCTCGGTATCACCCTGCCCCCGGTCGCCGCC
>NZ_JBXASW010000069.1:0-30183 GCF_058809745.1 Variovorax sp. MPBD4-3 | reverse complement strand
GGCAACTCGCCAGTCAGTCCGCCAAGACGGCGGCATGACTTAAACCAACTGGCCTCCATGAAAGCCGGGGCGATTCAATGGAATTGGTGAGATGTGGCCGAAGGATGTTGGGTGTGAAATCTCCTTAGGCCGCGACGCACCTTGGCTTGAGGGTGCGTGATCGTAGAAAGTCGTTACTAATCAATGACTTACCGCTTTCTCGGGCGCGACGCACCTTGTTCGAAAACAGCAGTGTGCGGAGCGGGGCCTCAGGCCCGGAATCGGTAGCCGGTGCCCCTGACGGTGTGCAGCGGCAGCGAAATGCCCGCGGCGAGCGCCTTGCGCCGCAGGCGGCTGATCACCACGTCCACGCGCTGAAGATCGAACTGCTCCAGGTCGCCACCGAGCGCGGCTGCGAGTTCCGCGCGGTCCACGGGTTTGTCGCGCCGCTTGAACAGGCATCCCACGATGGCTCGCTCCGACATGGTGAGGCGCAGCATCCGGTCGCCGGGGTCGCAGAGGATCCAGTCTTCTTCCCTGAGCTCCCAGCGCCCTGTGCCTCTTGGCGCCTCGGCCTGCGGGGGCGTGGAACGGGATCTGCGGTCGGCTGCCTTGAGGCGCCGATGGATGGCCTGGAGCGACGCGGCAAGCTCTTCGGCATGCACCGGCTTCACGAAATAGGCGTCCGCACCATCGCGCAGGCCGCGGACTCGATCGCTCAGCTCGTGGCGCGCGGTCGCGAACACGATCCCCACGTTGCTGGCCGAGCGCAGGTGCTGGGCAATTGAAAACCCGTTTTCATCCGGCAGGCCGATGTCGATGACCACGATGTCGCAACGGCGGACCGCGTAGGCCCGATAAAACGCCGAAGCCGTCGAAAAGCCGTGTGCCTCGATGTCCATCTGGTTGAGGCTGTATACGAGGGCCTCCTGCAGGTCTTCTTCGTCTTCGATCAGGTAAACGACTATTTTTTCACGGCTGTCGATTTTCGTATTGTTCATGGTGCATATTTCTTCGGCTTCGGCGCGAGTTTCGACGGCGAGCCAGACAAATCAATGAGATGAAAAAAAATCGCTGCCTGTGTTTGATCTTCGGACTGATTCTTTGGCTCTCATGCCAGGGCGCAGGAGGCGTCGTGCTCAAGAAGGGGCAAGGCGATGATGGTCCGATTTCGTTGGCGAGGGAAGTGGAAGTGTTCCGTGACCCTACCGGGAAGGTCACCATGAACAATATCGTCTCCGAACCGCAAAAATACAGCTTTGCCCATGAGGATATTCGCTCTCTGGAGCGGTATTCGAACGACGCCCTGTGGATCCGGGTCTCGCTGCAGCACGACGAAGGCACGCCGATCGACTGGGTCGTTCAAATATTTCCTGGCTGGATCGACGAAGTCGAGATGTACTGCGTGGCCCCCGATGGAAAAATTTCATCCAACAAGATCGGGGACCAATTATCTTTTTCCGAAAGGGAAATCAAATCCAGCATCATGGCATTTCCACTGGTCGTGGATTCCACGGCCAGGGTGCATTATTTTAGGGTAAAAACGCACGGTCTGACAATTCTCGATCTGAATCTCTGGCAAAAATCAGTGTTCGACAGGGTTGAATTGAAGAGAAGCCTTTTTTTCTCGGCATTTGCCGGTTCGATTGGCGTGATGGTGCTAATGAATCTGATTTTCTGGAAATGGACGCGGGACCCCAATTACCTCATATATTCGCTTTTTCTGGTTGTGATGCTAGGAGCGGTGTTTGCCGTGCAGGGATATGCCAGTTCTTTATTTTTTACTGAGAATCCCGTGTATGCGGATCGCTTCGTTGATGCGACTACCTGCGCTCTCATGGCGATTTCCGCCATATTTGTTTGCCGGTTTTTCAATTACAAGGAATATTCGCACTGGGCTTCTCGATTCACTTATCTGGCGGCATCCATTTTTCTTGTGGCCACTGTATTGGCGCTGTGCGGAATAATAGAAAATTCCATCAGATGGCTGCTCTACCTTGAAATTGTTGTTGGCGCGTTCAACACGATATTCATATTTTGGTTCATCGTGCGTCGAAAGGTTTTCCATCAGCTTTTTGCCGCACTCGTTTTCGTCATTGTAAATTCGTCATGGCTCTTTTATTGCATGGTCCTGCTTGGCATGGTGAGGCTGGAGCAATCATTCGTCACGGAGTCATTGATACAGTTGACGCAGCTGGCTAATCTTGCAATTCTCAACATTGCGGTGGTAAGCCGTTCCAGGGATTCCGAGTTAAAACTGAGGGCCGAGCGAAAACGAGCTTTCGACTCAATGAAAATCGCCAAGATCGCTTTGGAGGAGCGAGTTCGGCAGCGCGAGTTCGTCGCGATTCTTTCGCACGAATTCCGTACGCCACTCGCCATCGTCGATGCGGTGGCCCAAGCACTCGGGTTGTCACCATCTGGAAACGACGAGCGAGTCAAGCGCAGTGTCGAGAAAATCCGCAAGGCTACGCGCCGTCTCACGACCTTGGTGGAGAACATCCTTCTGGACGATACGCTGGAATCTGGTGCGCGTTCGACGGTCCGAAGCTTCGACATCTGGAGTGTGATTGAAAACGTTCGCAATATCGGATTGCCTGACGAACAGGTGCGTCTGAACGTCACCGCGGCGGGTCAACCAGTAATGTTTGAAGGGGATCAGGAAAAAATTGAAATGGCCATCCGGAATTTGATATTGAATGCCATCAAATATTCTCCGGCCGATTCGATGGTTGATGTGAAATGCGACGCCAGCTCCAATATTTTTAGCGTGACTGTTTCAAATAAGGGAAATCCAATTCCTGAGTCTGAAAAGAGCGAGTTGTTCGAGCGTTACTTCAGGGGCGGCAATTCTTCGCTGGTGCCGGGCTCCGGCCTTGGCCTTCACATTTCACGGGCTATCACCCGTTTGCACGGCGGCGACGTCGTGCTGGTTTCGAGTAACGGTGCAGGCACCGTGTTTCGCCTGACACTCCCTCTGCTGCCGCACTAGGCAAGCCTCGTTAACACTCCACTTGTCCGGGTCGGATAGGCGTGCCAGGGGCTTCTTTGTGCTTACAAACATAGCACTATAGTGTGAACTAATTCACGAATCTGGCGATTTTTGCCTCCGACTTGCATCGACATGAATCTTGAATCATTGCCGCCAAGTGAAATTTTTTAGAAGCAAGACAGCGCACAGATATGGTGCGCAAGGTGATTTTTTAGGCAGTTCTTCAGTGCCCCCGAGCTCGTAAATAGATCTCCCCGGGGCGACCTTCCTGCTATTTAATGACATTAATTGCATGAACATGTCATTAATCATGTCCGTCGCAAGCAGATACATTCCGCTGCCCGAACGGTCATAGCGGAGTGCTGCGACAAGCCTCTCTTGACGTTCTTCTTGAACTTGAGAGGTTGGAATGATTTCCCCAGAGTCTCGTAGCCGATCGCTACTCCTGAAACAGAGCGGCGTCCATGACATCGTGCAGGCGTCGATAGCGAAAGAAGAAGGCGACCGCTTCTCTGAGGCCGGTGGGCATCCGGCCTTATTCCCCCCATCGAGTTCTTCCTATTCCAGCCAGGGTCGATTCCCGGTAGCCACTGAGCTTTCCCTGGGCGCGGCGGGCGCCGCAAATATGCCAATTCAGGCGACGCCAAGCGCCTTGGGGTCGGCTTCGGGCGAGCTGCAATTGCCTGTTGTAGCACTCGACGAATCGAGTCTCAGCTGCCCCACTTTGCGAAAGAGCGTCGATCGGCTGGGCTGCGCCTCCGTTGCGTTCGAGACCGTGACGGATCTGATGAACGCACTCCGCTCGGGCGACCGATTTGGGCTGCTGCTTTTGGCCCTTCCCACGGACGTGAATATTAACTGGGTGAAGGCTATTCGAGGGCTGACGAACGCACCGGTCTTATTTGCCGTCAACGAGAGCAAGGCTGCATGGCAACTGCGGGCGGGTGACAGGTTTCTTGGAGATGGCAATTTTGATTTTGTTTTTCCTCCCTTTGACAGCGGGGAAATAAGATTGAGGCTGCGAAATCTGATGACCAGAAGCGCTGCTGCCAGATGCGCGAAAACGGAAAACGGCGTTTTGGCCTTCAGGAACTATAAATTCCAGTTGGATGAGCGAAAGGTGTTCTACGAAGATCGAGAGGTAAGCCTGCAGCGACGTGAATACGACCTTGCGCTGAATTTTTTCAAGAATATAGATTTTCCATTGGCCAGAGGAAATCTTAATTTCCTGCTTCGCCGGGAATTTGCAGACTCGCGCTCTCGGGTGCTGGATGTCTACGTCGCAAAAATCAGGAAAAAGTTAAAAATCGAGCCGTCCAACGGGTTGATTCTGAAAGCGGTTTTCGGTTACGGATACGAGTTGCGGACTGCGTTCTCAAAGACGTCATAGGTTGAACGTAGCTTCCATTTGCGCTGTTGGATGTTCATTGGTTCGGTGTTGAGGTAATTATTTTGTTGTATGTCGTGGTCAAGCGCACCGGGGAAGGCGTTCAAATCTCTGCGAACGAGATTTCTCTGAAAGAGGCTTCTATTGTTCGGGTGGACTTGCCCAGACAGCAGATCAAGGGAATGCGTCGGGTCGGTGCCGACTTGGTCATCACTTCCATTTCGGGAGAGATCGTCACTGTTCGTGGATTCTTCTCGGCGATGGATGGGAGCAAGAGCGATCTGGTTCTGGATGAAGGACAAGACGGTTCTTGGCTCGCCGGGCTCAGCCAGGAGCAAGGCGAATTGGCCGTCAACTACTCGAGCATTGATCCCATCGAGCCCTTGCTCATGCCCAAGGCATCCGATTTCGGTGCGTGGCCGTGGTTGCTTGGCGGTGGCTTGGCCGCGGCTGCTGCTGGTGGTGGCGGCGGAGGCGGAGGCGGCGGTAGCAGTGGCGGTGGGGTGCCCATGCCATTTGTTGCGTCGCCGCAGTCTCCGCCGGCGTCCGCCGACCGGGCGCCGCCACCGGCCAAGCCGACCATCAATCCCACCAATGGCGGTTCGATCTCGGGGACGGCGGAGCCCGGCGCAACAGTTGCAGTCTCCAGCAGCACGGGCACGCTGATCGGCAGCACGACCGCCGCACCCGACGGCACCTACGTCGTTCGCCCGGCCGTGCCAGTGCCGGACGGAACGGTCCTTCGCGTCATTGCAAAGAATCCGGACGGTAGCGCCAGTTCGGAGGCCAGGGCTACCGTCGACAGCCAAGCGCCATTCACTCCAACCGTCGACTCCACCGATGGCAATCCGGTCACCGGCACGGCGGAGCCTGGCGCGCTGATCACCGTCAGGGACGGCGCGGGCAACCTCGTCGGCAGTGCTACTGCGGAGATCAACGGCGCTTACAGCGTCACCCCGGTGACCACTCCAGCGGATGGCACCCTGCTTCGCGTCGTGGCCAGTGATGCCGCTGGCAACGCGAGCATCGAAGCCACGGCCATCGTCGACAGCAAGCCGCCCGCGGCGCCGACTGCCAACCCGACAAACGGCAGTTCGATCACCGGCACGGCAGAAGCTGGTGCGGTCGTCACGATCAGGGACGGCACGGGTAACGTCATCGCAAGTACCACTGCCGGTAGCAATGGCGCTTACAGCGTCGTTCCGACTGACAAGCCGGTAGACGGTGCCGATCTGCGCATCGTCGCCACCGACCGTGCCGGCAACACCGGTCCCGAGGCCAGGGTAACGGTCGACGGGAAGCCGCCCGTTGCACCATCGGTCAATCTGACCAACGGCAGTTCGATCACAGGTACGGCCGAAGCCGGCACCACAGTCCTGGTCAGGGACGGCTCGAACAACGTGATCGGCAGCGCGACCACCCGCGGCGACGGCTCGTACAGCATGAGTCCGGCGACTATCCCGGCAGACGGAACCGAACTGCGTGTCACGGTCACCGACAGTGCCGGCAACGTCAGCCCGGAAACCCGAGGCAGGGTGGATGGACATTTGCTCGATACGCCCACGATCAGTCCGACCAATGGAAGCTCGATCACCGGCACGGCCGGCGCGGGTGCCCTGGTCACGATCAAGGACGGCGCCGGAACTGTCATCGGCAGCGGGACCGTTGCGCTCGACGGCACATACAGCGTGATACCCGTGGCCACTCCAGCGCACGGCACCGAACTCAGCGTCGTCGTCTCCGATCCCGCAGGCAAGGCCAGCCCCGAAGCCAAGGTAACAGTCGACAGCAACCCGCCTTTCGCACCCACGGCCGAACCGACCAACGGTCGTTCGATCACTGGCGTCGCAGAGCGCGGCGTCCTGGTCACGATCAAAGACGGGGCGGGTAATCTCATCGGCAGCGCGATCGCTGCGGCGGATGGCTCCTACAAGATAGCTCCGCAGATCCCACCGGCAGACGGCGCGGTGCTGCACGCAGTGGCGACCGACCGTGCCGGCAACGTCAGTCTTGAATCCACCACAGTCGTCGACAGCAAATCGCCTCCTGCTCCTTCAATCAACCCGACCAACGGCCGCTTGATCACGGGCCTGGCGGAAGCCGATGCCCTGATCGTGGTCAAGGACGACGCGGGCAACGTGATCGGAAGCGCAACCACCGCGACCAACGGCGCCTACAGCATCACCCCCTCGACCGTTCCGGCGGACGGCACGATGCTGCACGCCACCGCGACAGACAGTGCCGGCAACGTCGGCGTCGAAACTACGGCAACCGTAGACCGCAAAGAACCTTTCGCACCGAAGGTCGGCCCGACCAACGGAAACGCGATAACGGGGACTGCGGAGGCAGGCTCTATCGTCACGATCAGGGACATGGCAGGCGCTGTCGTCGGCAGCGCGACGGTCGCGAACGATGGCTCCTACAGCGTCGCACCGGTGAGCCGGCCTTCAGATGGCGTGGTTTTGAGCGTCGTTGCTACAGACAGCGCAGGCAATGTCAGCCCTGAAACCAAGGCCACTGTCGACGGCAAGGCACCTCCTGCGCCGTCGATCAAGCCGACGAACGGCAGTCTGATCACGGGCACGGCCGAAGTCGATGCTGTCGTCACCGTCAAGGACGGCAGCGGCGCAGTCATCGGCAGTGCCACCGCCGCGGCCGATGGAACCTACAGCATCACGCCAGCGATCAAGCCGGCAGACGGAGCGGAACTGCGCGTCATGGCGGCCGACTCCGCGGGCAATGCGAGCCTCGAAACCAAGGTGACGGTAGACAGCAAGTCGCCGGACGAACCGAAGGTCAATCCGACGAACGGCAAGCTGATCACCGGTACGGCGGAGGTCGGCAGCGTGATCACGATCAAGGACGCTTCGGGCAATGTTGTCGGCACCGCTACCGTCAAGCCTGACGGCTCCTACAGCGTTGTTCCCGCAGTTCCACCCGCACATGGCGCCGAGTTGCGTGTTGCCGCCACCGATCCCTCGGGCAACGTCAGCCTGGAAGCCAGGATCGAGGTCGACAGCAAGGCGCTCGACATGCCCAAGGTCGACCCGACGAATGGTCGCGCGATCACCGGGGTGGCTGCAGCTGGCGCGTTGGTCACGATCAAGGATGCCACCGGCGCCGTCTTGGGCAGCGTCACCGCCGCGGCGGATGGCAAATACAGCATCACGCCATCGAGCGCGCCGACGGACGGAGCGGAGTTGAGCGTTTCGGCAACCGACACGGCCGGCAACGCCAGCCCGGTTGCCAAGATCAGGGTAGACGGAATGCCGCCCGCCGCGCCCACGGCCAACCCGACCAACGGCACGTCGATCACGGGCACCGCTGAAATCGGCTCACTGGTCACGGTCAAGGATGCTTCTGGAGCCGTGATCGGCAGCGTCACCGCTGAGGCCAATGGCTCTTACAGCATCACTCCAGTGAACGCGCCGGCGGAGGGCGCGGCGCTGAGGGTCATAGCCACCGACGCTGCGGGCAATCCCAGCACTGAAACCAGAATCACGGTGGACAGCACTTCGCCTCCAGTACCGACGGTCGATCCGGCCAATGGCACCAGGATCACGGGCAACGCTGAAGCCGGTGCGGTGGTCACGGTCAAGGACGGCTCGGGCAAGATCATCGGCAGTGCCACTGCCGCGACCGACGGTGCTTACAGCGTCACGCCAGTTGCCGTTCCAGCGGACGGCACAGAGCTGAGCGTTGTCGCCACCGACCCTGCGGGCAATGCCAGCCCCGAAGCCAGGATCAAGGTAGACAGCAAGGCACCTCCCGCGCCGACCGTCAATCCGACCAATGGCACCTCGATCACCGGCACGGCCGAGGCTGGCGCTCTGGTCTCGATCAGGAACGCTGCGAACGCCGTCATCGGCAGTGCCACCGTGGCGGGCGACGGCAAGTACAGCATCACGCCTGTGCCCGCGCCTGCGGACGGCACCGAGCTGCGCGTCGTCGTGACGGATCGCGCAGGCAATGCGAGCCAGGAAGCCCCGGTAGTAGTCGACGGCAAGGCGCCCGCTGCGCCGACGATTCGCCCATCCAACGGCACTTCGGTCTCGGGCACGGCTGAAGCTGGCGCTCTGGTCACGATCAAGGACGGCGCGGGTGCGGTCATCGGCAGCGTCATCGCCGCAGCCGATGACACATACAGATTCAACCCGGCGCTCAAGCTTGCAGACGGCACGGAGTTGCGTATCGTGGCAACTGACCGCGCCGGAAATGCAAGCCTCGAAGCGAAAGCCGTGGTCGACGATGCGCCACCGCCCGTGCCAACTGTCGATCCAACCGACGGAAGATCGATCACCGGCACGACCGAGGCTGGTGCTCTGGTCACCATCAGGAATGGTGCGAGCGTCGTCATCGGCAGCGCCACCGCGGCGGCCGACGGAAAGTACAGCATCACGCCGGCGACTCCGCCGGCCAACGGTACTGAATTGCGGGTTGACGCGACCGACGCTGCGGGAAACACCAGCAGTGAAGCCAGCGTCACAGTGGACAGCAAGTCGCCCGATGTGCCGACGGTCAATCCCACCAACGGTAGTTCGGTCACGGGCACGGCCGAGGTTGGTGCTCTGGTTCTTGTCAAGGACAGTGCCGGCAATGTCATTGGCAGCGCGACCACCGCGAACGATGGGGTCTACAGCATCGCGCCAGCGAGCACGCCCGCTGACGGCACTGTGCTGCGCATTGTTGCGATCGACCGAGCTGGCAATGCCAGTTTCGAAGCCGGCACCACCGTCGACCGCACGCCGCCGCCAGCGCCGATGCTCGATGCGGGCCGAGGCAACGCGCTCACGGGCAAGGCCGAAGTCGGCGCCCTGGTCACGGTCAGGGACGACGCAGGCAAGGTGATCGGCAGCGCGACCGCCGCGCCGGACGGCACCTACGGCATCACCCCCTCGACGGCTCTGATGGACGGCGCGGTACTGCATGCCGTTGCGACCGATCGCGTCGGCAACGTCGGTTCCGAAGCTACGGCGACCGTCGACCGAAAGGAGCCTCCCGCGCCGACAGTAGAACCGACCAATGGCAAGCAGGTCGCAGGCCGCGCCGAAGCAGGGGCCATCGTCACCATCAAGGATGGTTCCGGCACGGTCATCGGCAGTGCGACTGCTGCGGGCGATGGTTCGTACAGCGTCACTCCGGCAACGCCGCTTTCCGACGGCGTCGAGCTGAGCATCGCAGCCGTCGACCGCGCGGGCAATGCGAGTTCTGAAACCAAGATCATCGTGGATGGCAAGGCGCCCGTCGCACCGATCGTCAAACCGACCAGCGGCAGCTTCATCACCGGTATGGCGGAAGCCGGCACTCTGGTCACGATCAGGGACGATGCGGGCAACGCCATCGGAAGCGCCACCGCGGCGGCCGATGACAGGTACAGCATCACCCCGGCAACTGCTCTGGCACACGGCACGGTGCTGCATGTGGTCGCGACGGATCACGCTGGCAACGCGAGCATCGAAACCACGGCCAGCGTCGACAGCAAGCCGCCCTTCATCAGCATCGCCATCGTCAACGACGCCAACAATGACGGCTTCATCAACGCAAGCGAGAAGGGCGTCGAAGTGAGCGTGAAGGTCACGCTCGTGTCCGGTGCGGCCGCGGGTGATGTCATCAGCCTCACCGATGGCAGCAAAACCGCCAGCGTCACGCTGACTGCGTCGGATGTAGCCAATGGCTTCCTCGACGTCGCGTTCGACAACCCGGTGGAAGGCGCAGCGATCAGCGTCAGCGCGACCAGCCGCGATCTCGCAGGCAATGTCTCGACGCCGGCCGCGACCGACAGCGCGATGCTCGACACCACGCTGGCGGCGCCCGCAATCAGCGTTGCCGCCATCACCTCCGACAACGTCGTCAATATGGCCGAGGCCGGTGGCGCCGTTGCCGTGTCCGGCACCACAGCCGGCACGCAATCGGGCGACGTTGTCACGCTGCAGGTCAATGGCGTCGCTTACAGCAGCGCCGTGGATGCAAGCGGTAACTGGCGAGTCGACGTGGCGGGCAGCGACCTGGCGGCCGACGCCGGCCGCACCGTCGCTGCCAGCGTCGTCAGCCACGATGCGGCGGGCAACACGGCCAGTGGCTCGAAGAACCATGGCTACGGCGTGAGCAGCACGGCGCCGCTCATCACCATTGAAAAGCCGGTGGCGGGAGACGACCAGGTCAGCGCCAAGGAAGACGACGCAGTGGTGGTCCGGGGGACGACCACCAATGTCGAGAGCGGCCAGATCGTCAAAGTCACGTTCAGCGACGGCACGAACAGCGTGACTGCCACAGCGACCGTCTCCGGCAGCAGTTGGACTGCCGCTGCGGCCGACATCAGCGGACTGACCAACGGCACCGTCACCATCACGGCCGAGGTGCAAGACCGTGCGCAGAATCAGGCGACCAGCACCCACGCTGTCACGCTGGGCAATGCCGTGCCGATGCACACGGTGGAGATCACGAGCTACACCGATGACGTCGGCGTCGGCCAGGGCGATTTCGGCAGCGGCACGCGCACGGATGACCCCCATCCGGTTCTCAAAGGAAAGATGAGCGCCGCCATTGGTGCCAACGACGTGGTGCGCATCTACGAAGGCTCGCAGCTGCTGGGCACGGCAACAGTAGCCGGCACTAGCTGGACCTACGAACTCGGGTTCCTCGCGGACGGCTCGAGCCATACCTACCGGGCCGTCGTGACCGGCGCGGCCGGCACCGAAGGCGCCATGTCGAGCGACTTCAGCCTGACTGCGGACTACGCCCTCACTGTCAACAGCCAGAACACCGTAGACCCGACGCCACTGGTGAACGGCACGATGCCCTTCAAGCTGGTCGATGGCCAGTACATCGAGGTCACCATCGACGGCAAGACCTACAGCTCGGTGGACGGCAGCGTGCAAATCGATGCACAGCACAGCATCTGGTACATGCAGGTGCCGGCGGCAATGCAGCGTGGAACCTACGACGTCAAGGCCGTCGTCAAGAGCGCTTCCGGCACGCAGATCACGACCGACGACACAGCCGGCGAGTTGATCGTCTCCGAGGAGCCCAAGGTGACTGTCGGATCCGCAGCCAGCGATCCGCACCAGAAGGGAACTGCCTACACCGTGGGCGAGAACGGCATGTGGCGCATCCACAGCAACCAGACGATGCTGGATGCCGATGGAACCAACAACGCCACGCTCGGCAGCTTCAAGCTGACAGCGTTGAAGAGCAATGCCGAAAAGTCAGTCTTCAGCGAAGACTACAACCCGACATACAAGGGGAACAACTTTGTCCAGAATGCCACGTTCATCGACGTCAACCGAGATGGGCACATGGACCTGTTCACGGAAGACAGCACACCCAGCGATGGCCAGCAGGCATTCATCTTCGATGGCAGCAGCTATACCGCACTCCAGGTTGGCGGGCGGGACTACAACTACAAGGACAAAACCCTTGGTCCCGCAGGCGGTGATTCGAACGTAAACAGCTCGTTCAGCGGCGTGGTTGCCTTCGACAAGACAGGCACCGGCTTCGTCAGCGTGGCCTATGGAGACCAGCCTCGCAGAAGCGGTACCAGTGTCGAAGGAAACGACTCCCAGATCGTGTTGAACACGGACGGCAACATCCGCAAGATGGCCAGAGATACAGGCTATACCAACATTGTGGGGAGCGGCGCTGCGAAATCGGCCAACGCCGGCAACGCCCCCTTCGACACCGAATTGTCGGGCGTCGACCTGAACAACGACGGCACGATCGATCTCGTCTACCACGCGACGGCCTACACCACCAAGATCGGCGGCCCCTCGGCCGATCCCGCCTTGGCGGAGACGAAGCAAAGCAAGGAGCCGCACCGCCTGGTCGTTGCAAGCAACAAGGGCGACGGGACCTGGGAGAACACGCAGATCATCGAGAACGCGTTCCAGAACATTGCCAATCTGTTCGCTTTTTTCGGCAACGGAATCTCCATGACCTGGGCCGACTTCAACGGCGACAGCTACATGGACCTGTTCATGGGGCGCGGCTACGGAAAAACACCCGATGAGCAGTATCAAAGCCGCATCCTCTTGAACGATGGCCGCGGCCACCTGGAGATGAACGACCCGGATCTCGACAAGATCGGCACCACGCCGTCGGGCATGTATACGTTCGGCGTGACGGATGGCGGACGCTTGGTGCAAGGTGGTCCTTCGCTCGCGGTCGATTGGAATGGCGACGGCAAGATGGACGCCATCGAATTGCCGGGCTTCGGTGACCTTGGCGGAGTCACGAAGGACGGCAACAAGGGGCCGATCAATCTCTACACGAACAAAAGCTCGGGAAAGACGCTCGAGTTCGTCAGAGACAATCTGCTGGGAGGGACCAACACGATCGGCGATTGGGACTACAGGCCCGAGCTCAGCGATTCCGTCACCGGAGCAATTGCGGCCGACACGGATTGGGACGGCGACCGGGATCTGCTGGTGTTCACCCAGAAAGGCAACACCCGGTTCATCACCAACACCACCACGGTGGCGGACGGCACTTCGCTGCATTTCCGCATCCTCGATGCGCAGGGCATCAATGCGCTGTATGGCAACACCGTGCAGCTGTTCAACTCGGCAGGCAAGCTGGTTTCCACGCAGATCATCAATCCGCAGTCCGGCAACCAGACCAACGACAGCTCGGCGATCGTCGACTTCTACGGGCTTGACGCGAAGGAGACCTACACGCTGGCGCTCCTGCGCATCGCCAACGGCAGTGCCGCGGACGTGGGTGGCAAGGACGAGCTGGGTGGCAACACCATCGAGGTCGTCAATGCCGCCTGGGCGGGCCTGAAAGCCGGCGAGGCCAACCACGCCTTCGTGCTGACCACCGAATCCGGCATCAACGTCGCCAATGCCAACATCGGCAATGGCATCGTCGGCACCGGCTACAACGACACATTCTTCGCCACCCGGGGCGACGACAAGTACGAAGGCGGCGGCGGCACGGTCACGGTGTCGGGCGTCAAGGCCTGGAGCAACACCGGCGGCCTCGACATCGTCGACTACAAGCTCGCGGGCGACACGCCGCTCACCATCGATCTGAGCATCACCGGCGCACAGAACACCGGCTTCGGCACGGCGACTTTCAGGAACATCGAGGGCCTGGCGGGCGGCAGCAGTTCCGACATCTTCGTCGACAACGCGGCGGACAACCAGTTCGAGGGCCGTGGCGGCAACGACACCTTCACCCTCATGGGCGGAGGCCGCGACACGCTGCTCTACAAGTTGCTCTCAGCCAGCGACGCCACAGGCGGCAATGGCGCGGACGACGTCTACGGGTTCGAGGTCGGCGCTTTCGTGGCCTGGCCGAATGCAGACCGCATCGACCTGCGTCAACTGCTGGTCGGCTTCACGCCGGGCAACGAAGCCAGCTACCTGAAGGTCTCGGTGGTCAACGGGCGCGACACGGTGATCTCGGTGGACCGCGACGGTGCGGGCAATGGCCACGACTTCGCTCCGCTTCTGACCCTGCGGGATCTGCGGGTGGACTTGGCCACATTGCTCTCCAACCAGCAGCTCGTCATGGTCTGACGCAACCCTTGGCGGAACAGGGCGGCGGGGCTCCGGCCGTGTCGCTCCTGTCTGCCTGAAAAAACAACATGAACAAAAAACTCATTCGACCCCGGTTGGCTGCGGCCTGCCTGCTCGCGGCCTGTGCGCCCGCCTTCGCGCAAAGCAGCGACGGCGAGCTGAAGCTGTCCCGGCGCCTCGCTCCGAGCACGCTGGCCAAGGAACTGGGCGTCAAGCCCGGCCCCGCATTGCCCGAGGCTGCCGAAACCACGACGCCGCTGGAACTTGCCGATGCCGTGCGGCAGGCGGTGGCGCGCCATCCGTCCATCTCCGACGCCATCGCCGTGCTAGCGCAGCAGTCCGGCGGCGTGGACGTGGCACGCGCCGGCTACTACCCGTTGGTGCGTGTCGGTGTGGGCGCGGGCGTCAACGACCGCGGCGCCGCGGGCCAGGGGCGCAGCAATGGCGGTCTCGCCACCGCATCGGTGTCGCAGATGCTGTACGACTTCGGCAAGGTCTCGGGTGCGGTCGGCCAGTCGGAGGCGCAGGTACAGCGCCAGCAGGCGACGATCCTCAAGCAGATCGACGCCGTCGCGCAGCAGGCGGCCGAAGCCGTGGTCATGGCGCACCGCTACCAATCGCTCGTCGCCATTGCGCAGGAGCAGGTGCAGGCGGTCGAGAAAGTGCTGCAGACCGCACAGCTGCGCGCCAATGCGGGCCTCAGTACCAAGGCCGATCCGATCCAGGCCGAGTCGCGCGTGGACAGCGCACGCGCCAACCTGCTGCAGGTGAAGTCGCAGCTGGCGCAGTGGCGCGAGCGCCTGGGTACGCTGCTGGGGCGTTCCGTGCCGCCGCGCATGGCACCGTTGCCTGAGCATCTGGCGAGCGAACTGCGCGTCGACATGCAGCCCGACACCAGCCTCATGCCCGAGGTGCTGGCCGCCGAAGCCGAACGCCGTGTCGCCACCGCCCAGCTCGAAGTCGCCAGGGCCCAGCGCTATCCCACGCTCAGCCTCGACGCTTCCGTCAACCGGCCCATGGGCGGCATGAACTCCGGTGTTCCGGAGCGCAGCGGCGGCTCCCACTCGGTCATGCTCAACCTGTCGAGCGTGCTCTACCAAGGTGGTGCGCTCGAAGCGCAGGTCAACGCCGCCGTCGCGGCCGAACAGGCTGCGCGCATGCGCATCGAGACCGCCCGCCTCAATGCCGGCGACCAGGTGCGCAACTTCCGCGAGCAGGTCATCGGCGCGCAGGCGCGCCTGGGCGTGCTGGCCGACCGGCGCCGAAGCATCGCCGAGGCGCGCGATCTCTACCGCGAGCAGTACACGCTCGGCACCCGTTCCATTCTCGACCTGCTCAATGCCGAGCAGGAGATCCACCAGGCCGCAGCCGACGAAGAGGCCGTGCTGCACGAGCTCTGGACCAGCCGCGTCGGCTACATAGGCGCCACCGGGCAGTCCCGCGCGTACTACGGCCTGAACAACACCACCGTGCAGGGGATCGAGGTGCTTCCATGAAGTTGCCTTCGCAGTACACGAGCTGGCTCGACGCCATGCTTTTCGTCGCCCGCCACTACGGCATAGGCGCTTCAGAGGAGAACGTGCGCGTCTCGCTGGCCTGGGAGCGCGGCGCGCCGCTGGACACGCTGCTCGATCACATGGCGCGCCAGCTCGGCCTGACGGTGCGGCTGGGCGAATTCTCCGAAACGCTGCTCGACCCATGGCGCCTGCCGCTGGTGGTGGAGTTCGACAACGGCGAGGTCGGCGTGGTGCGAGCCTCCAACGGCCGTGGCCAGCTGGGCGTGCTGCTCGGGGGCGACCATGGCCTCGAGACGGCGCTGCCGCTCGACGAGCTGCGCCGCCGCGCGAAACGCGTGGCCGTGCTGCGGCCCAACACCGCCGTGCCCGATGCGCGCGTGGACGACTACATCAAGCCCTACAAGGCCAACTGGTTCCGGGCCATCGCGCTGCGCGACTGGCGGCGCTACGGCGACATCATGCTCGCCTCGATGTTCGCGAACGTGCTGGCACTGGCGTCGATGATTTTCTCGATGCAGATCTACGACCGCGTGGTGCCCGCGCAGTCGGAGCCCACGCTGTGGGTGCTGTTCGGTGGCGTGATGCTGGCGGTGGCCTTCGAGTTCATGCTGCGCGTGTCGCGCACCCACATCTCCGACGTGGTCGGCAAGCGCGCGGACCTCAAGGTGTCGGACGTCGTGTTCGGCCATGCGCTGCGTCTGCGCACCAATGCGCGTTCGAAGTCGACAGGCTCCTTCATCGCCCAGGTGCGCGAGGTGGAGCAGGTGAGGGAGTTGCTTACCTCCACCACCATCTCCGCCGTGGCCGACCTGCCGTTCTTCCTGCTGTTCCTGGTCGTTCTCTGGCTGGTGGCCGGACCGCTTGCGCTGGTTGCCCTGGCGGCGGTGCCGTTGCTGGTCATTCCGGGCCTGCTCATCCAGAAGCCGCTGGCGCGCCTGGCGAGCGAAGGCATGCGCGAATCGGCCTTGCGCAACGCCCTGTTGGTCGAGGCGGTCGAAGGCATCGAGGACATCAAGCTCATGCGTGCCGAGCCGCGCTTCCAGAACCAGTGGAACCACGTCAACGACGTGTCCGCCGGCGTCAGCATGCGGCAACGCTTTCTCACGAGCATGCTCATGACGTGGACGCAAGAGGTGCAGACCATCGTGTATGCCGTGGTGCTGCTGGCGGGCTGCTTCCTCGTGATGCGCGGCGACATGACGACGGGCGCGCTGGTGGGCTCGTCGATCCTCGCGTCTCGCATGATCTCGCCGCTGGCGCAGTTGTCGAGCGTGTTCGCGCGCTGGCAGCAGGCCAAGGTGGCGCGCGCCGGCCTCGACCAGCTCATGCAGCGCCCGGTCGACCAGGCCGACGGCACGCGGCTGGTGCATGCGCCGGCGCTGCACGGGCATTACGCACTGGCCGGCGTCGAGTTTCGCTATGGCAAGGACGACAAGAGCCCGGCGCTCGCAGTCGCGCAATTGCAGATTCAGGCAGGCGAGAAGGTCGCGTTGCTGGGCCGCATGGGCGCGGGCAAATCCACGTTGCTGCAACTGCTGTCCGGCCTGCAGTCGCCGCAGCAGGGCCACGTGGCGCTCGATTCGCTCGACCTTTCGCTGATCGACCCGGCCGACCTGCGCCGCGACGTCGGCCTGCTCACGCAGAACGCGCGGCTCTTCCACGGCTCCATCCGCGAGAACGTGACCATGGGCATGCCGCTGGCCACCGACGACCAGGTGTTCGAGGCCATCGCGATGGCGGGTGCCTTGCCATTTCTCCAGTCGCGCGCCGAGGGGCTGGACGAACTCATTCACGAGGGCGGCCTGGGTCTGTCCGGCGGGCAGCGGCAGGCATTGCTGCTCGCGCGCACGCTGATCCGGCAGCCGTCGATCGTGCTGCTCGACGAACCGACCGCGCATTTCGACGAGGTCACTGAACGGCACGTGATCGATCTGGTCGGCAACTGGATGGGGCCGCGCACGCTGGTGGTGGCAACGCATCGCATGCCGGTGCTGCAGTGGGTGGACCGCATCGTGGTGATCGATGGCGGCCGCATCGTGATGGATGGTTCGAAGGAACAGGTTCTTGGAAGGCTCTCACATGGCAACGCCTGAGAAAATGCGGGTGAAGGCGCCAGCCACCACGGTCGGCATGACGATGCCGCCCGGTCTTGCTTCGGGGGCGAAGCCGCCACGCGCGAAGTCTCCTTTCCAGACGACGGAACGCTCCAGGACCGCGCCCGCCGCCTACTATTCTCCGCCCGAGCCTCCTTTGCCGCGCGCATCGCTGCTCGTGTGGATCATTGCGGCACTGCTGCTCGCGCTGCTGGCGTGGGCCTGGCTCTTCAGGCTCGACGAAGTGTCCACCGGTGCGGGCAAGGTGGTGCCGTCGTCGCGCGAGCAGATGATCCAGTCGCTCGAGGGCGGCATCCTGGTCGACCTGAAGGTGCGCGAGGGCGACATCGTCGAGGAGGGGCAGGTGCTCGCGCAGCTCGACAGGACGAAGACCGAATCGACCGTGCAGGAAAGCGCTTCGCGCGTGCGCGCCGCGCTGGCCATGTCGGCGCGGCTCACGGCCGAGGTGGGAGGCACGCCGTTGGTGTTTCCCGCCGAAGTGAGTTCCGACGCCGACCTGGTGCGCACGGAGACCGCGCTCTACCAGTCGCGCCGCGACCAGCTCGCGAGCAGCCTTTCTGGCGTGACGCAGGCGCTGTCGCTGATGCGCAGGGAGCTTGCCTTGACCGAGCCGCTGGTGGCTCGCGGCGCCGCAAGCGATGTCGAGGTGCTGCGCCTGAAGCGGCAGATCAACGAAGCCGAAACCAAGGCGGCCGACCTCAAGAGCCAGTATTACGTGAAGGCACGCGAAGACCTGGCCAGGGCCAACGCCGAGATCGAGGCGCAGCGCTCGGTCACGCGCGGGCGCTCCGACTCTCTCACGCGCCTGACCTTCGCGTCGCCGGTGCGCGGCATTGTGAAGGACATCGCGGTGACCACGGTGGGCGGCGTGCTGCCCCCGGGCGGCAGGCTCATGGCGATCGTGCCGCTCGACGAGAAGTTGCTGGTCGAAGCGCGCATATCGCCGCGCGACGTCGCCTTCATCCATCCGGGCCAGGAGGCGGCGGTGAAGGTCACGGCGTACGACTACGCCATCTTCGGCAGCCTGCCGGGCCGCGTGACGACGATTTCGCCGGACACCATCCAGGACGACGTGAAGCGCGACGTGTACTACTACCGCGTGTACATCCGCACCGACGCCGACCAGCTGAAGAACAAGCGCGGGGAGAGCTTTCCGATCGTGCCCGGCATGATCGCGAACGTCGACATCCACACGGGCAGCAAGTCGGTGCTGGACTATCTGCTCAAGCCGCTGAACAAGGCGCGCGAAGCCTTGCGCGAGCGCTGAAAGACCCGTATGAGAAGAGTGCCCATTCCGCGCCGCGGGCCCGCCATCACGCAACAGGCCTTGAACCTGCTGGGAGAGGAGTTCCGAGCCGCTTTCGCGCAGGGCGACTTCATGCGGGCGTTGAAGTTCGCTACGCAGGCATGGGAGGCAACCCGCAGCCCGCAGCCCCTGGCCGACGTGGCACTGTGCCAGATGCGGCTGGGCCGGGCGATGCAGGCATACGACATCTATCACGGTGTCGTCGAGTACCTGAAGACCCCGAACGTCTATGACGGCCTTGCGGAGGCGGCGGGGCAACTGGGAAAGTGGAGGGAAGTGCGAGAGTTCGGCACCATATCCCTCGAGCTGAAGATCCTGGAGGCGGCGGAAGAAACGACAGCCGCAACCGCCGAATCGCCCGTGCTGCCGCGCTTCGACGAAAGGCGTCGCGAGCGCAACGTCATTGCGTTCAGCCTGTTCGGCGGTGATCCGCGCTATTGCGAGATGGCCGTGCTCAATGTGCGGGCCGCGCGCGAGTTCTTTCCTGCGTGGGTCTGCCGCTTCTACGTCGATGCCTCGGTGCCGAGGTCCGTCTGCGAGCGGCTGCTGGCGGAGGGCGCGTCCGTCGTCGATGTGCGCTCCATCGGCGGTCACGACCTGCCGGGCACCATGTGGCGGTTTCTTGCGCTCGACGATCCCGGTGTCGATCGCGTGCAGTTTCGCGACGCCGACTCGTTGTTGTCCACGCGCGACCAGGCGGCGGTGCGTGCATGGTGCGCCTCCGACCGCTGGTTCCATGTCATGCGCGACTACCACTCGCACACCGAACTGATGCTGGCCGGCATGTGGGGTGCATGCCGGGGCGTCTTCACGGACATGGCGGGCGACATCCGCGCATACCTTCAGAGCCGGCCGTTCTCGTCGCGCTACGCCGACCAGCATTTCCTGCGCCACCGCATCTGGAAGGTGGCGGCGACCAGCATGCTCAGCCACGACGAGTGGTTCGACCTGTCCGGCAGCCAGCCTTTTCCCGCGCATGTGCCGATGACGGTGGATCCGCGCTATGCCCACGTGGGCGCCAACATCGGCTCGCCCTCCATGGAGGTTGCGCACTCCGCTCCCGATGGCACGCCCGTCCGTTGGACCCTGCACGACGCCTCGGGCGGGGCCGTCTGCACCTATTGCGCCGTCGTCAGGAACGGCCACTACAGCGTCAGCATTCCCGCCCCCTATGCCGCGGAGATTGCAGCCGGCCGCTGGAGGGTCGTCTCGCGCGGCCTTCCCCAACCAGATCTGGAGGAAATACGATGTCCCTTGAAAACCTGAGTGGCGTAGACAGGCAGTTGCAGAAGGAGATTGGCGACTTCAACCTGATGTACATGCTCCTGGCGCAGAAGCTGGTGAAGCAGGACGAGGCGGTGGCGATGCGCCGCCTGGGCATCGGCAAGGATCTGGCGGAACTCCTTGCCAACATGTCGTCCGCGCAGATCGCGAAGCTGGCCGAGACGAATCTCATGCTTTGCAGCTTTCGTCCCGATGACGCGGCGATCGCGTCGAAACCGTACATGGCCTCAAGCAAGATCTGAGCTCCTGCGCAGTTCGGCCATGCGCGTTGCGACGCGCCGACGGCTCACGGCCGGAAGACTGGCCAGCTCGGCAGTTGCCGCTTCGGGCGGTACCACACCCAATGGCGCCGCCACGAACAGCCAGTTGATGACGTGGAAGATGCTCTGCCATCCATGGATGGCGTAGTCCTGCACGTCGACGAGCCGCGGCGTGCGCTGCTGGAAACACTGCTTGAGCTCGGCGTAGCTTGCCGGCAGTGGCAGGGCCCCCACGTCGCGCCAGAAGGCGGTGTCGCGCCGTGGGCAGTCGTAGTGCATGCGCAGGAAATCGCGGATGCCGGACCAACATCGCGCGTTGGCCTCGTTGAAGCCTTCGATCAGGAAGCCTGACACCACGCCGTTGCTGGCGGTGACGATGCGCTCGAAGTTGCGCAGTTGCTCCAGCATCTGGCCGATGGAGGTCGCCTCCAGCGGTTCCACGAAACCCGAGGCCAGTCCGATGGCCATGATGTTGCCGACCCACACCTGCTCGAAGTGGCCGGGCTCGAAACGCAGCGCGCGCATCGGCTCGACGTCGGGGCCGATGCGGCGATGGATTTCGTCGATGACCTGGGTCTCGTCGGTGTGCGCGCTGCTGAAGACGCAGCCGGCGCCGACCCGCTCGACCAGCGGGATCTGCCACATCCAGCCCGAAGGCATCGCAATCGCACGCGTGACCAGCGAAGGGTGCGGCTGCGGATGCGGCATATGGAAGGGCACGGCGCGGTCGAGCAGCAGGTGCTCGGAGAACGAGTGCCAGCGCACGCCCAGCTTCTTGCCGATGCCCAGCCGCGCCAGCCCCGAGGCGTCGATCAGCAGGTCGAGGCCGACGGTTTCTCCACCGTCCAGCCTCAGGCTGCGTGCCATGCGCTGCTCGTCGCACACCAGCTCATCGACACGGGCCTGCTGGTGCATCACGCCGCGCGATACCGCCACGCGGCGCAGGTAGTCCGCCAGCTTGTGGCTGTCGAAATGGAACGAGGCCGACAGGCCCGAGCCCGGCCCTTGCCGCAGCATGGCCGCGGCCTCCTGTTGCGTCGCATTCGATGCGATCTCTGCAAAGCCCGGTATGTAGTGGTGCAGGCCGATGCCCTCGTGCACCATGCCCGAGAACAATGGGTAAAAGCCGCGCTCGATCCAGTCCGTCTCCGGCAGGCCGGGCCGGCCGAAGAGGTGGTAATAGCGGTCGTCCTCGGCGCCGGTGCGCCAGCCTTCATAGGAAAAGCCAAGTTTGAAGGCCGCGCCGGTTTCCCGTACGAACTCGTCAAGGTCGATGCCGCATCGGTGCAGCGCCTCGACCAAGTTGAGCAGGCCGCCTTCTCCCACGCCGACGATGCCGATGTCGGGCGATTCGATCACCCGGACTTCGACCTGCGGCGCGAACATGCGGCGCAATGTCAGGGCTGCGAACCAGCCCGCGGTCCCGCCGCCGACGACGACGGCGCGGGACATGTTGCGAAGATTCAGCATACGAGTGGTTCCATGGACATGGTCGAAAAAGAAGGGAACCCCCGAAAGGGTCCCCTTTCTTCGTTCAGATGACCGAGATGCCCTGCTGGATCCAGATATCTCCCAGCGTGTTCGCCGAATCCATGGTGCTGTTGTGATAGATGTTGTAGTTCACTCCATCGACCGTCCTGGATCCGGTGTTGCTCCACTTGTCCGAACCATGCAGCAGCTGCACCGTATCGTCTGAATCGCCGGTAACGCGCAGATGACCCTGGCCCGTGCCATTCACCGTGCCCGTGCTGCTCTGCTGGTTCAGTACGTCGGAGAGCCGCAGCTTGAGGGCATTGCCCTTGTTGGCTGCGCCGGTGCCGAGATCGAAGTTCTCGAAGCCCTTCACCTTCAGCCCAAGCGCCGCCAGGTCCAGCGTGATGTTGGAGGCATCGACCACCAGGGTGTCTATGCCCAGGCCACCGTCCACCCGAACAACGCCGTTGATTTCTTCGATGTGGATCCTGTCGTTGCCCGCGCCGCCGTAGGCGCTGTCGCCTGAGCGCACGCCCGTGATGACGTCGTTGCCGGCGCCGCCGGAAAGCCTGTCCCGGCCATCGGTGGCCTTGATGACGTCGTCGCCGACGGTCAGCAGGTTGGTGAAGTTGAATGCGTCCGCATAGACCACCTCCAGGTGGCCTGTCGCGGGAGCCCCGGACGTTCCTCGATATGCGGAGCCGAGGGCCAGGTCTGCCTGCCCGTCACCGTTCAGGTCGGACAACGCCACGTTCACGCCCAGCATCGATCCGGAGTTCGCGTCGCCGTTCTGGCGATAGTTGGCGTCGAATACGGTTGCCGATTGAGTACCCCTGTAGGCCGCCGTGACACTCTGGACCCCGGAGTAGCCGCCTTGCTGGCCATACAGGATGTAGACGGCACCGTTGTTGATGCCGCCCACGTCGGCCAGTGGCGCGCCGATGGCGATGTCGTCTATGCCGTCGCCGTTGAAGTCACCCACCGAAGTCCCGTTGCCGAACATCGCATCCGCCGTGCTGTCCGACGCCGTGATGACGAAGCCATCGGCGGACGAGAGGTTGGCGAGGTTGACGTCCGAGGCCGCTCCGCCTGCCTTGCCGTAGACCACGTAGACGCGGCCCGGCCCTCGTTGCTCTCCAGCGTCCGGCCCGAATTGCGGCGATCCGATGATCATGTCCGCGATGCCGTCCCCGTTGACGTCGCCCGAGGAGATGGGCATGCCCGTGTTCGACAGGTAGCCGTAGGGTTCCGGATCGATGTAGGTGCCCAGGTACTGGTTCGCCTGTTCGCCGTAGACGCGGAAGCCATTGCTGATGTTCGTGTAGTCGGTCTGCAGGCTGTAATCCTGCGGGAAGCCTTTCGACGTGCCGTAGATCACCTGGATGGCGCCGGCGTTATCGATGTTGCCAGCTGGATTCCTGGCGTTGTACATGCCGTAGGCGAAGTCCGCGTAGCCATCACCGTTGATGTCCCCGATGTTCATCACGTTGGTGGGGTAGCCGTTCGTGTTGTCGTTGTAGATGATCGTGTGTGGTCGGGTGCTTTCCGCCGATGAGTTGCGGCTGTCCGAGACATAGCTCGCCGGACTCGAACCGGTGAAGCCGACGTAGTAGTTGGACCAGGCTGCCGAGCCCGCGGCGCCGGCGTGCCCATAAAGTATGGCGGTGCCCGACGAACCGGTGCCCCGCTGCCAGTCCTGCATGATGATGTCCGCGTACCCGTCGCCGTTGACGTCCACGAGCGCGCCGGCCGCGCCGAACCAGGTCGACCCGCCCTCGCGCTGCACGATCGCAACGCCGTTGCTGTCGCCGCCGGACGAGATGATGGTGCGCACATCCACGTTCACCGGAGCGGAGCCCGCACCCTCGGAAGACCTCCCGAAGATGACCCAGGCGCTGTTCAGGTTGTCGTCGTAGAGGATCACGTCCGAATAGCCGTCGCCGTTCACGTCGCCATAGCCCTGGACGGCGGTCAGGATGTTCGAGTCGGAGATATCACCCGAAGTGAATATCTTCAGTCCGTCGGTTCCAGGCAGGTTCGAAACACTGCTCAGGTCCGGCAGCCCTTGCTTGCTGCCGTAGAGGATGTTGACGCTCCACTTGTTCGCGCTGCGCTCGGCCGACGATCCATGGGGCGCCACGACCGCGAAGTCGTTGTAGCCGTCGCCGTTGAAGTCGCCGATGGCCTGCACGTCGTAGCCGAAGTTGTCGGATTTGGTGGTGCCGGAAATCCGGCTGGTGCCGCCGCCCACCGTCACCACTGCCGGCGCGGAGGCGTTGCCGTTGTAGTCGCGTGCCACGGCCGTGACGATCGCGCCGATATTCACCGGCGCGGACGACGCGTCGATGCTCCATGCGCCGTCGGCGGTGACCGTGGCCGTGAAGGGGAGCAGGTAGTCGATCACGCCGTCGGCGTTCCTGTCGACGCTGAGCGTCACCGTGATCGGCCTCGTCGAGGTGGGCGAAACCGTTGGCGTGTCGGCGTCCGAGGTCGTTCCCGAAAAGCGGGTGCCGTCGCTCTTCTGGATGGTGACCTCGGGTGGGGTCGTGTCGGCGGCTTGCGAGCCCTTGCTCGACGCATTGCCGGCAAGGTCGTAGGCCACGGCGGAGACGACCGTGTTGGCGGCGATCGACGTCGATGGCGTCCAGGTCCAGTTGCCGTCGGCATCGGCGGTGACGCTCGCCTCGACAGACCCGTTGTTGCCCACGTCGATCGCGACCAGCGCGCCGGCTTCGGTCTTGCCCGCTACCAGTCTGCCCCCGACGCGCTGCAGATCGAGCCCGGGGGCGGTCCGGTCCACGGTCACGGCGACGATGCTGGCCGCGGGCGTGGTGTTGCCGGCTGCATCGGTGAGGGTTGCGCGGAACAGGTACTTTCCGTCGGACAGGTTGCTTTGCGCAGCCGTCGTTGCCTTCCAGACCGTGCCGCCGTCGGTGGACACCTCATAGCTCGCGGCCGAGGTGTCGGCGCCGGTCAGCACGAGATCGAAGGTGTTGTCGTTGCTGTAGCGGTCGGAAGATTGATTGGCGGCCAGCGTGCCTGCAGCGGCGAAGCTGTCCGAGTAGTTGTCCAGGCCCAGGGTGGCCACGGGCGGTGGCACGGTGTCGACCGTGAATGCCAGCGGTGCCGACTTCGGCCCTTCGTTGCCGGCCGCGTCGACGTTGCTCACCGCGAGGCTGTGCGCGCCGTTGGCCAGCTCCTTGCCGGCTTCGGGCGTGAAGCTCCAGTTGCCCGCGCCGTCGGCGCTGGCGGAGCCGATCAGCGTGCCGTTGTCGTAGATCCTGACGATGCCGTTGGGCTCCGCTCCCGCGCCCTTCAACACAGGTCGGGTTTCGTTGGTCGTGCTGCCGGAGGCGATCGGGCCGGTGACCGGCGCGACGCCGTCCATCAAGCTGTCGATGGAAGGTGCCGAGGAGGGAGCCACCGTGTCGACCGCAAAGGCCAGCGGTGCCGACTTCGGCCCCTCGTTGCCCGCAGCATCGACATTGCTCGTGGTCAGGCTGTGCGCGCCATTGGCCAGCTCCTTGTCGGCTTCGGGCGTGAAGCTCCACTTGCCCGAGGCGTCCGCCGTGGCGGTGCCGATGAGCGCGCCGTTGTCGTAGATCCTGACGGTGCCGTTGGGCTCCGCGCCCGAGCCCTTCAGCTCGGGGCGGGCATCATTGGTCGTGCCGCCCGAGATGATCGGGCCGGTGACCGGCGCGACGTCATCCGTGACGCTGTCGATGGACGGCGCCGTGGAGGGCGCGACGGTGTCTACCGTGAAGGCCAGGGGCGCCGACTTCGGTCCTTCGTTGCCTGCGGCGTCGATGTTGCTCACCGCCAGGCTGTGCGCGCCATTGGCCAGTTCCTTGCCAGCCTCGGGCGTGAAGCTCCACTTGCCCGAGGCGTCTGCCGCGGCCGTGCCGATCAGCGCACCGTTGTCGTAGACCCTGACGGTGCCGTTCCGCTCCGCGCCCGAGCCCTTCAGCTCGGGGCGGGCGTCGTTCGTCGTGCCGCCCGAGGTGATCGGGCCGGTGACCGGCGCGACGTCATCCGTGACGCTGTCGATGGACGGCGTCGTGGAGGGAACGACCGTGTCGACCGTGAAGGCCAGCGGCGTGGACTTCGGCCCCTCGTTGCCGGCCGCGTCGACGTTGCTCACCGTCAGGCTGTGCGCGCCGTTGGCCAGTTCCTTGCCGGCTTCGGGCGTGAAACTCCACTTGCCCGAGGCGTCCGCCGTGGTGGAGCCGATCAGCGCGCCGTTGTCGTAGATCCTGACGGTGCCGTTCGGCTGCGCGCCCGAGCCCTTCAGCTCAGGACGGGTGTCGTTGGTCGTGCTGCCCGAGACGATCGGGCCCGTGACCGGTGCGACATCGTCCGTGACGCTGTCGATGGAAGGCGCACCTGTGGGCGCAACCGTGGCGACCGTGAAAGCCGTCGGTGCCGACTTCGGCCCTTCGTTGCCCGCGGCGTCGACGTTGCTCGCCGCCAGGCTGTGCGCGCCGTTGGCCAGTTCCTTGCCAGCCTCGGGCGTGAAGCTCCACTTGCCCGCCGCGTCCGCGGTGGCGCTGCCGATCAACGCACCGTTGTCGTAGACCCTGACGATGCCGTTGGGCTCCGCCCCCGCGCCCTTGAGCTCGGGGCGGGTGTCGTTGGTCGTGCCGCCGGGGGTGACCGGGCCGGTGACCGGCTCCGTGTCGTCGATGAGGGCGTCGATCGAGGGCGCTACCGTGGGAGCGACCGTGTCGACCGTGAACGCCAGAGGCGTCGACTTCGGCCCTTCGTTGCCGGCAGCGTCGACGCTGCTCACCGCCAGGCTGTGCGCACCATTGGCGAGTTCCTTGCCCATCTCGGGCGTGAAGCTCCATTTGCCGGTGCCGTCTGCCGTGGCAGAACCGATCAGCGCGCCGTTGTCGTAGACCCTGACGGTGCCATTCGGCTCGGCTCCCGTGCCCTTCAGCTCGGGGCGCGCGTCGTTGGTCGTGCTGCCCGCGCTGATCGGGCCGACGACCGGTGCGACGTCGTCCGTGGCGCTGTCGATGGAGGGAGGCGTGGCTGGCGCCACCGTGTCGACCGTGAAGGTCACGGGGACCGACTTCGGCCCTTCGTTGCCAGCCGTATCGACGTTGCTCACCGTCAGGCTGTGCGCGCCGTTGGAGAGTTCCGATCCCGCCGCGGGGGTGAAGCTCCATGTGCCCGTGCCGTCGGCCGTGGCGGTGCCGATCAGCCTGCCGCTGTCGTAGATCCTGACGGTGCCGTTCGGCTCTGCGCCGGAACCCTTGAGCTCGGGGCGGGCGTCGTTGGTCGTGCTGCCGGACGTGATCGGCCCGGTGACCGGCGTCACGTCGTCCGTGATGCTGTCGATGGACGGTGCCGCCGAGGGAGCGCTCTGGTCGACGACGAGCGTGAACACTGCCGAGGCGCCGCCGCGGTTGCCCGCCGCATCCTCGACGCGCGCGGTGTAGCTGTAGCTGGTGCCGTCGACGAGGCCGGTGTCCTGGAAGGTCCAGGTCGCGGCGCCCGTCATGGTGGCGGCGCCGAGGCGCACGCCGTCGCGGTACAGCGCCACCACTTCACCTGCGCCCAGCGTGCCTGCGAGCGTGCCGTTGAGCTGCGGCGCGGTGTCGTTGGTCTTGCTGCCGGATGCGAATGTGCCTTGCTGCGGGTCCTGGTTGTCGAGATAGCTCGTGATGGCCACCGCCTGCGTTGGCGCGGTCGTGTCGACCGTCAGCGTGAAGCGCGAGGAGGGCGCGCCTTCGTTGCCGGCGGCATCCGTGACGACCGCCATGTAGCTGTGCGTGCTGCCTTCGGCCAGCGTGGACGTGGCAAAGCTCCAGCGGGTGCCGGTCACGGTGGCGGTGCCCAGCAGCGTGGTGCCTTCGTAGACGCGCACTGTATCGGTGGCGCCGATGGCCGTGCCCAGTTCTCCGCGAAGCACGGGCGTGGTGTCGTCCGTGCTCGTGCCGCTGGCGAAGTCTCCCTGGATGAGCCCGACGTTGTCGGTGTAGGCGGTGATGGTCGTGGTCTGCGCGGGCGCGGACGTGCTCACGGTCAGTGTGAAGGCGCTCGAAGCCGCGCTCTGGTTGCCCGCCGCATCGGCTACCACCGCCGTATATGTATGGGTGCTGCCGTTGGCCAGCGCGGGCGTGGCGAAGGTCCAGCTGGTGCCCGTGACCGTGGCGGTGCCGAGCAGCGCCGTGCCTTCGTAGATACGCACCACTTCGGTCGCGCCGATGGCTTCGCTCAGCGTGCCGCGCAGCAGCGGTGTCATGTCGTCGGTGGTGGTGCCGCTGCCGAAGTCGCCCCGGTTGGTGCCGACGTCGTCGGTGTAGGCGGTGATGGTCACGCTCTGCGCTGGGGGCGTGGTGTCCACGGTCAGCGTGAAGGCCGGGGAGGCTGCGCCGACGTTGCCCGCCGCGTCGGCGATTGCCGCGGTGTAGCTGTGGGTGCTGCCGCTGGCCAGGGCCGGAACGGCGAAGGTCCAGCTCGTGCCCGTGACGGTGGCGGTGCCCAGCAGGGTCGTGCCTTCGTAGATCCGAACCACGTCGGTGGCGCCGATGGCATCGCTCAGCTTGCCGTTGAGCACCGGTGCGGTGTCGTCGGTGCTCGTGCCGCTGGCGAAGTCGCCCCGGTTGGTGCCGATGTCGTCGGTGTAGGAAGCGATGGTGACGGCCTGCGTCGGCACGGTGGTGTCCACCGTCAGCGAGAAGGCTCCCGAGGTCGTACCCCTGTTGCCCGCGGCATCGGCGATTGCCGCCGTGTAGCTGTGGGTGCTGCCGTCGGCCAGAGCCGGCGTGGCGAAGGTCCAGGCGGAACCGGACACGGTGGCCGTGCCCAGCAGCGTGGTGCCTTCGTAGATCTGGACGACGTCGCCGGTCTTCAGGCCCGAGACGGTGCCCTTGAGCGTCGGCGTCGTGTCGTTCGTGCTGGTGCCGGTGCCGTACTCGCCGGTGTTGGGCGCGACGTCGTCGATGTAGGCGGTGATGGCGACGGCGTTGTCGGCAGTCGGTGCGCTGTTGTCGATGACGACGACTTGCGAGGTGGGCGAGCCCGCATTGCCTGCGGCGTCCACCACGCGTGCCAGGAACGTGTGGCTGCCATCGGTCAGGGCCGTGGCCGTGTTGTCGAACTGGTAGGTATCGCCGCCGACCAGCGAGGCCTTGTTCCAGGTCCTTCCGTTGTCCAGGGATATCTGCACCGTGGCGCCCGGCTCCATGGCCTTGTCGACTGTGACCGTGGCTACGAGCGTGCGATCGCTGGTGACGAAGTCGCTGCTGCTCGTGCCGGTGTCGGTGCCGATCGCGCTGAGCGTGGCCTTGGCGGTGGGTGGCGTGGTGTCGACGTTGACGACGAATGATCCCGAAGGCTTGCTTTCGTTGCCCACGGGGTCGATGGAAGTGGTGGTGAGCTGGTGCGTGCCTTCTGCCAGCGGCGTGGTGGGCGTGAAGCTCCAGCTGCCGTCGGCCTGCACCGTGGTGCTGCCGATGGGGCTGCCGTTGTCGTAGACCTTGATGACGTCGCCGGGCGTCGCCCCTGCGCCGGAGAGCGTGGGCGTGGTGTCGTCGCTGGCACCGCCGGTCGCGAGCGGGCCTTGCACCGAGCCGACGTCGTCCGTGGCCTTGGCGATGGTGGGCACGTTGGGAGCGGTGGTGTCGATGGTCAGGGCCAGCGTGGCTTCGCCCTTGGTGCCGGCGGCGTTCACGGCGGTGGCGGTGTACTTGTGCGCACCTTCGGCCTGCACCGGCAGCGCGAGGCTCCAGTTGCCGTTGGTGTCCGCCGTGGTGGAGCCAAGGGCGCTCGAGTCTTCCCTGATCGTGATGATGGAGCCGGCCGTTGCCGTGCCCACCAGGGTGGGCGTGGTGTCGTCCGTGAGTGCGCCGGGAGCGAGGTTGCCCTGCTTGCTGCCCTGGTCGTCCACCGCATGGGTGATGCTGACGACGACGCCGGAGGTGTCGACCGTGAAGCTCAGCGGTGCGCTGGCGGCGCTGGTGTTGCCCGCGGCATCGGTGAGCGTGTGCGTGATGCTGTGCGCGCCCTTGGCAAGTGGCTTCTCGGGCGTGAGGCTCCAGGTGCCGTCGGCCTTGACGGCGGTGCTGCCGATGAGGGCCGCGCCGTCATACAGCTTGACGGTATCGCCGGCCCTGGCGCCGGTTCCGCTGAAGGTGGGCGAGGCGTCGTCGGTGGAGCCGCCGGCGGGGATGGCGCCGGTGACTGCGCCCTGGTCGTCCGTGGCCATGACGGTGGCCGGAGTGGCCGGTGCCGTGGTGTCGAGCACGATCGGGTAGTCGCCCGTGGCCGGGCTCGCCTGGCCGGCGCCATCCACGGCGATGGCCTTGAGGTTCTTGACGCCGTCGCCGCTCAGCGGGCTGGTGGT